>JBILQY010000347.1:0-3394 GCA_044372955.1 Crocinitomicaceae bacterium
CTAATCATTGACATCGACAACAATCGTTTTCCCGATAGCCAAGAAGATTTAGGAAAAATCATTAGCTCAATTGACGCAGAAATTAACGGTTTATTCTAAAATGATTGCAATTACTGGTGCCGCTGGATTCATTGCGAGTATTGTTGCACAACGATTTAATGATTTAGGATTCACTGATTTAATTCTTGTTGATGACTTTTCTCATCCCCAAAAAGAGTATACAACAGCTGATTTAAAATTTGCTCATAAAATTGAACGTTCCGTTTTTGTTGAATGGCTAACAAACACAACTGAAAAAATTGATATTGTTTTTCATCTAGGTGCACGAACCGATACAACAGAAATGAATGTTTCGCTTTTCAATGAATTAAATCTTCATTATTCACAAGCGATTTGGAAAGTATGTACAGATAAAAATATTTCACTTGTTTATGCAAGTTCAGCTGCAACTTATGGTTTAGGAGAATTTGGTTACAAGGACGATCATGGAATTGTCGATAAATTAAAGCCCTTAAATCCTTATGGAGACTCAAAAAATGATTTTGACAAATGGGTTTTAAAACAATCTACTACTCCACCATTTTGGGCAGGCTTAAAATTCTTTAATGTTTACGGTCCAAATGAATACCACAAAGGACGAATGGCAAGTGTGATTTTCCATACTTTCAATCAAATTAAACAAAACGGTGAAATGAAACTTTTCCGTTCGCATAATCCCAATTATACAGATGGTGGTCAATTGCGTGACTTTGTTTATGTAAAAGATGTTGCCCGTGTTTGTGAATTTTTAATGAATGAGCAACCAAACTCTGGAATTTATAATTTAGGTTCAGGAAAAGCACGAACCTTCTTAGATTTAGCAAGTTTAACTTTTAAAGCTTTGGGTTTAGAACCAAAAATTAGTTTTGTCGATACGCCTTTAGACATAAGGGATAAATATCAGTATTTTACGGAAGCAGATATGACAAAATTAATAGCAGCAGGTTACTCCAAACCATTTCACACATTGGAAGAAGGTGTTTCGGATTATGTTGGTAATTATCTTGCTAAAAAATAATTTCAACCTCATCTTTTACAATTAAGTGGCATGAATCCAAGCGTCGATGAATTTCTTGAAAAAATAGATAAATGGCAAAGTGAACTTAGTTTAGTGCGCAACATATTACTTGATTGTCAACTCGTTGAAACAATAAAATGGGGACAACCTTGCTATATGTTAAATAAAACAAATGTAGTTATCCTTGCCAATTTCAAAGAAAGCTGTGCTGTGAGTTTTTTAAAAGGAGCTTTGTTATCTGATTCCGAAAATCTCTTAGTGAAACCCGGAGAAAACTCTCAAAGTGGACGTTTTCTTCGTTTCAAATCTGAAGAAGAAATTCGAGCTTTAGAGCCAATAATCAAATCCTATATTTTTGAAGCAATAGAAATTGAAAAAGCAGGTTTAAAAATCCCACAAAGAACAGTCGATTCTGATCCTATACCAAGTGAATTATTACAACGATTTGAAGAAAATCCCGCTTTGAAAAATACTTTTGAATCCCTGACTCCGGGGCGTCAACGTGCATACAACATGTTCTTTTCAGCAGCTAAACAAGCAGCAACAAGATTCAGTAGAATTGATAGCTACACTGAACGAATTTTAAACAAAAAAGGGATGAATGACTGTGTTTGTGGACTTTCTAAACGAATGCCGGGTTGTGATGGTTCGCACAAACAATTAGTTAATTAAAAAACAATAGTACAGAATTTTCATCTTTTAGTTGAATGAAATGTAAAAATTGATTTTCTGAATAAAGATTTAGCCTAAAAAAGATTTAACGAAGATTAGTATTTCAACAAGTGTCACAATTACTAGTCTCTTAATTTTGTAGCCTAAAATCATAAAGATGCCATTTCTACTCATATTGCTTTTCATTATTTCAACTCAAACGTTTTTTTCTTACTCGTTTCTTTCACAATCAGAAATACTTTTTCAAGTAGTTGGTATAGTGCAATTAATTACCTTCATTACTACGATGGTTTTAATGGTTTTATTTTTTAGAAGGGGAAATTCTACCGATTATCGTGCTGGATTTTATTCGTTTGGAGCAATGATTGCTTCAGGTGTTCCTGCAATTGCATTCATCGTGCCTGGGTTATTAAAACTTTTGACTGGTAATTTTCTCTTTTTTCAAATTGGTTGGGCGCTGTCTTTTTTGATGTTTCTAGCCATAATTATTGGTATCATTTGGGGAAGGTGGAACTGGAAAGTTCACCAAGTTGATTTAAAATTCCCACATTTTCCAAGTGAATTGAATAAACTTAGAATAGTTCAAATTAGCGATGTTCACGTCGGAAGCTTTTTCAATAACTACCAAAAAGTAGAAAAAGCCATAGATAAAATCAATAAATTAGAGGCAGACTATGTTTTTTTTACTGGAGATTTAGTCAATAATTCAGCCGCTGAAATGAAAGGCTGGGAATCCGTTTTTTCAAAAATAAAAGCAAAATCTGGTAAATTCAGCATTTTAGGAAACCACGACTATGGAGACTATGTTAAATGGGAATCCGAAACAGAAAAACAACAAAACTTGAAAGATTTAATCGCGATGCATCAAGAAATTGGTTTTCAACCTTTACTGAATGAATCTGTTGAATTAGCTCCAAATTTCTGGCTTCTTGGTGTTGAAAATTGGGGAAAAGCGCCATTTCGTCAAAGTGGTGAATTAGCAAAAACCTTATCAAATGTTCCAGACAAGGCCTTCAAACTGCTCTTGTCGCATGACCCAAGCCACTTCGACCTTCAAGTTTTGGAAACAAATATCGACTTAACCCTCTCCGGACATACCCATGGAATGCAATTCGGAATTGAACGTTTTGGAATAAAATTCAGTCCCGTCTCGTTGCGCTACAAAAAATGGGCTGGATTGTATCAGGTTGGTCAACAATTTCTTTACGTAAACAGAGGCTTCGGCTATTTGGGCTTCCCTGGCCGTGTAGGAATTTACCCTGAAATAACTGAAATTACTTTATCCCGAAACTAAAGTTTCCTAGCTTTTAACATCAATTAAAACCCGCTCCAATTGTGCAAAGTGACGAATGGAATGATTGATTAAAAATCGAAAAGTTCCAACTATTCTACTAAATTTTCTCGTTAAGGTTTTTACTCATCAAGTAATGTTGAATTTCTCCAAATAAATTATGAGACTTTTCAACGACTTGATAATTAAGGCTTTCGTAAAAAGGAATGGCAATTTCTCTTGCATGCAGAATCATTTTTTTAACCCCTTTTTCAATACATTGATTTTCAATAGCTAACACAACTATTCGTCCGTATCCTTTTCGTTGACAATTGGATTCAACAGCCATAAATCGAACTTGTCCTTCACCAGTTGTATTCAAATCCAAGCGAGCA
>JBILQY010000034.1:0-12880 GCA_044372955.1 Crocinitomicaceae bacterium
CGGATCAGAACGAGCAATCCGAAATGTGAAAGTCAAACAGAAAATCTCTGGTCAGTTTAAATCCTTCGAAGGAGCAATGAACTTTGCTATCCTACGTTCAATTACAGACACAGCAATAAAAAACGGACAAAACGTGCTTAATGCATTGTTTGTGGTTGCTGAATTGGAAGTTACTGATTAGTTACAAATTATTTACTTTTCCTTTTATTTTCATTTTTTATTTGAGATAAATTTGCTTGTGAAAATTATTTTTTTTCAGAAATAAAATAGTGTGATTTACTATTAAATTTTGTTAATGCCCCATCAAGATATTTAAAACACCTGCAATGCCTCAAGAATTTAAAAAAAAACAAATTTATTGAGTAACGAATTCAATAGTATTTATCTAATGAAAACTTTAATTCATTAATTGTATTTTTGCTCATAGGAATTTGTAAGTATATTGTTTTATGAATAACCAAGACTTTGAAGAATTATTTTTGATTTCCGATGAAATTTGTAGTTTAATTTTGGAAAATTATAAGACAATTAAGAAATCCAAAGAAATTGTAACGAAACAAGAATATAATAAAGTTCCTGAATTACAAAATGAACTCAATAAAAATATCACATGTATAAGAGAACTTCAATTAAAATCTTATAGGATTGGTAATGCCTCTTTATTACCAAGAGAATATTCAATCTGTTTTAAGTTTATAGAATCGTTAAAAAAGATTATTAATAGCTCACATGAATCTAATCTAAATTATTACAATGTAATACCAGAAAGATTATATGTTGGTGATATTCCGTCTTCTGTTAATCAAGAAATTACAAAATATAAGTTAAATGAATTAGTACAAATTGGAGTTACTAAAATCATAGATTTAACTGAAAAAAATGAGTTTTTTGAACAACATGCAACATTGTTTAATTACGAAGTTTGCATAAAACAAAATGAGGAATTCAGAAATCTTAAAGTTGAAAGATTTAGTCTACCACATTCAGATGTTCCAACAATTGAAAAAATGTTACAATTATTAAAAATTATTAATAATGACATAATAACTAATGAAACTATCTATATCCATAGTCTTGAAGACCTTGGAAGAACAACTTTAGCTGTAGGATGCTTTATCGTAAATGAAGGAATTATTCAAAACAACTATGCGGTTGAATTTATTGATTATTTAAGAAGAAATACAAGTAAAAATAATAATAAATCTACCGATACAATCAAACAATTTAATTATATCAAAACATGGGAAAAACAATAATCTTAACTTTTATTACATCGATTCTCTTTTCAATGACCTATTTACCTCCAAAACACACAGGTAAATGCGGTGTAATAGCAATCAAAGCTTACACTCAAAATTTATTAGGTAAAAACGTAGGTTATTATGCTGAATTCAAGAATAGCTCAAAAAAGTCAGTTGATGCCATTGAATGGACTGCAAAGTTTTATAATAATTTCGATGAATTGAAAGGTTCAAGCAAAGGAGAATGGAGCTCGGGAAACATTATTTCACCGATTGAGTCAGGAGAAACGACTAGAGATTTAGAAGGTGTTTGGGTGAACGGTGCAACAAAAGTATTTATTTCGATCACCAGGGTTCATTTTACCGATGGTACAATATGTAAGTGAATATAATTCCCCTTCAAAATATTGATAACTAGAGTCCGCATAAACAGTCAGACCTCGATATTACATTAATTGTTCAAAACAAGTAGGGCTCTTATGTTATCTAATACCTCTACTTGTAGGTTAATTTATTTTTTGGCTAAGACTCAAGGAATCAAATTATTCAACGAAATACTAACGGATCTGAATATTGAATCCTGTTCGCTAATTAAGTCAATATTAAGTTGCAGTCGTTGCAGTTTTTTAATTGAAAAATCTCCATTGGATGACTCAATCCAAAACATATCAGAAAAGAGTTCGTAAGCTAGATCTATTTCTTGAGCTAAAACAAAATAATGAATTAATTAATTGATACAAATACGCCCTTAAAATTTTCAAACTAGGTTATGTTCGAACTATTGAGAATTCAATCAAAATGTAATACGATTTAAGTTTATTTAATCTTTCTTTGTTGTAAATATAATATCTATTCTTTTTAAGATCTGACTAATTAAATAAAATTTATGGAGAAAAAAGAGGGATGGTTTATCAGAAATTGGTACGGAATTGTGCATTATGGGGCAAGATATCTAACGATTTTAGCAATTTGTATATTTGTTTTATCAATGATTTTATTTTGGGTTGGAGGTTTTGAAACACTTATGGGAATTAAGTTGGCAGTAATAATTTGGTTTGTCGCTCTGATTTTGGGAGCGCTTAAAGGATTGAAATAAAATGTATTGTTTTTTTACCTTTACCAAATTTTAAAATAATTTTTTTCATTAGTCCAATTATATCTATTCAAACTAAAGAGGGCTTTTCTTTGTTGCTGTTCTTTTTAAAATTAAATCTGAATCACATTAAAGTGAGATAATCATTGTCATTTTTATCCTAAAAAATCAATCTCCATCAAACATGAATTTTAAGATCAATCAGCTCGACTTTGTCTGCTTTTTTTCGGTCTTTATTTCCCAATCCAAAACCCCTTGCAAATCCTTGTAAAAGTTAGATTTTTCGACCTTTGGGGTCACTTTCAAAGAAGCTATCTAGCTGTTAATCAGTAAGATAGCTTTTTTTATTTCCCACTATTTCCCAAAAAAACTTTTATATTTTCAAACGCATACTACTTAATTTTTAGTTTTGAGCGCTATTTCTAATCTAAATTCCAAATTAATCTATGAACAAAAGTTACTTTTACGTTCAAATTCTTTTAGTATAATAATTTAATAAACGATAAAAATACATGGCATTCCAAGAAAAAATGGAAGTAATTGAGTCAATTGAAAAACACGTTGGGCAATTCATCGATGAAAAAATGAAAACACCAGAAACGAGTTGGCAACCAACGGATTTTATTCCAAATGCTGCTGATGCTGATTTTGCAGATAAAGTTCGTGAACTTCAAGAAGGAATAGCTCAAGTTCCAGACACTGTAATGGTTTCATTGGTAGGAAATATGATTACTGAAGAAGCACTTCCAAGTTATCAAACCTTTTTTAATTTATTAAAAGGAATAAACGAGGACCGTACTGTGGCGAGCCAAAATGCTTGGGTGCGTTGGTCCCGACTTTGGACTGCGGAAGAAAATCGACATGGTGATCTGTTAAATAAATATCTTTATCTCAGTGGACGTGTAGATATGAGAGAAGTAGAAATTACGATCCAACGCTTGCTTTACAATGGTGTTGAACTACAAACAGCAGCCGATCCGTATAATGGATTAATTTATACTTCTTTTCAAGAACGTGCTACAAAAATATCACATGTAAATACAGGTAAAATAGCCTATAAGTCTGGGGATAAACTACTTGGTAAAATATGCAACACGATCGCTGGTGAAGAAGCTTTGCACGAAAAAGCATATAAGTTTTTCATGAGTAAAGTATTTGAATCCGATCCAAATGGTGGACTTGCTGCATTTGTTCAAATGATGAAAAAGAAAATAGTCATGCCAGCATCGTTAATGGATGTTGGCACTAACAAAATGCAATATGTGAATTATGCGTCAATTACACAAAAAATTGGCGTCTATACCAGTCATGACTATGCGAACATCATTGATCATTTGGTAAAATACTGGGGAATAGATAAGTTGAAAGGTCTTAGTGGAGAAGGAAATAAAGCACAAGATTTCTTATCCTCGTTATCAGAACGCTATTTCAAACTTGCGGAACGACTTCAAGAAACGACAGAAGTACAATTGATTTGGTTGAACAAGGTAAAACACTCAATTTAAGCGAAAAAAGTTAGATTTTATTCACTTTATTTAATCGCTATTTTTCATAAACTGTTAAAGCATTTTATACGTTTAAAAGATTTGTTGCAATTAAATTTTTAGCCTAATTCGTTGTTTTAACTCCTTTTTCATTGTTTCAATGGTAGAAAACCTAATCGAAAATAGTGGTTCCTTTCACATAAATTTAAGAAAACTTAAAAAGATAAAATAAATTTGACACACTTAAATAATTTCCCCTTAAGAAAAATCTATTTTAATTTGAAGAGGTATTTCAGAGATTCATTAATGAGAAACATTAAAAAGTGTATCCTTTTATTTTTATTGCTTAGCTCTAGTAATCAGTTATTTGCGCAGTATAAAAATGTATTTAAATTACCTTTTCCCCAACAATACATTGCAATTGACAAGATTATAGACACATTAGTTATAAAAGAATCAAAATTTGCGAAAAAAAAACTTGAATTACTTGAATTACAAGCCCGCAAAACTAAAAGTGAATTAATCTTATTAAATTTCAAAAGATCAGAAATTCGCTACCGATACATACGAACGATAGGGAATGAAAAACGTCCAATACTGAATAAACTCATATTAGATACAGAGCGCCTTATTGCGCGCATCGATGAAAAAAAATATCCTGAAATTGCAGCGTTGTTGCACTTTCAGATTGGAAATTCTTTGGATTATCAAAAATACAATTACAAAGAACAATTTAAGCATTATCTCAAGGCCTATGAATTATTTAAAGACATACCATTAAAACAATTTCCTTATCGATATTATAGTCAGTATGCAATCGCATTGGCTTATTATCGGTTTGAAGAATATGAAAAAGCTATAAAACTTAGCAACGAAATAGAATACCTATTTCCAAAAAAAGATTTTAATTCTATTTTGACAGTTAATTTATTAGGCTTAAGTTATTTAAAATTAGCAAAATACGATAAAGCAATTCATTCATTTAGATGGATATTAAAAAACAGGGAATATGCTTTAAACCCAAGAGCATGGAAAGGAATTTCTTTATGCAATTTGGCGGATGTTTATGTTGAAGTAGGAAAAAAGAATACAGCAATACGTTGCTTGTCTCAAGGAATCCCAATTTTAAAGGAAGAAGCAGTTCATGAGAATTTAGCTTCCTCTGCCATCGTTTTGGCTAGAATTTATATCGAACAAAACAATAGTATTGAAGCCAAACGAAATATAGATATTGCGATTGAGGCAAATACCAAAGCAAGGACAATAACCAATTCCTACTTAATCAATAAAGTACTGTATGATTATTATCAGTTAAAGAAAGATCCTAAATTAGAATTGTATTATTTACAGTTGTCAACTCTTTACAAGGATAGTATAGATATCAATACAAGTATTACCAAAAGATACAAAGCCGAAATTAATTTTGAAAAGGAAAAGCATTTGTTGGTTGTGCAGCAAATCAATACTAAGATTAGAAATCAACGTGTTTTTGTTTTCATTCTTGTCATTTTTACTGTCTTAGTTTTGATAATCATTTATGTTTTTTTCGATAGGAGTAGGCTAAAACATAAATTGGAACAACAAGAAATGCTTCTTACAAATAAAAAAATAAGCTCAGAATTAGAACAGGCAAACATAAGACTTGATGAGTTTATTCAAAGTCTTATGCTTAAAGAAACTGGTAATTTGGTTTCTGAGCTTGTAAATGATTATAATATCTACTCTGAAGTTGATTGGATTGAATTTAAAAATCTTTTTGATCAAGCACACCCAAGATATCTTCAATCCATTAAAGAAAAATTACCAAATATTTCACCAGCAGAAATACGATTTATTGCGGTATATAAATTAAATTTTAATACCAATGAAATGGCTCAAGTGTTAAATATCTCTCCAGACGCCGTTCGTAAATCTAAGAAAAGGTTGTCGCTAAAAATAGCTCAAGACCTAGATCAAACTTTCGAACAATTCATTAATTCTGTTCAATAATAACAGCTGTCTTTTTCTCCAATACCTTGTCAAAACACGATAAAATACTCCAGATAACACACTGTTAACTGTGTTAATAATATTGAAAATCAATATTTTACGCAATTTAATTTTTTCATTTGTCTTGTTTTTGTCTTGTATCTAGTTGTTTTTATAATTTATCATTGCAAGTTGAAATCTTCATTTCCAACTGTCGATGATTTTATAAAAAAAATTAGATTGCCGCTATGAAACATATTGCTTTACATCTCCACTTAATCAACTGTATTTCTTTTTCAATCAAAAAAGGAAGTGCTCATTTTAGGAATAATCTACACTCGAGCTTTTTGATTTTTGTTTCGATGTTGATGATTGTCTCAAGCAGTTTTGCTCAAATACCAACAATTACTTCTTTTTCTCCAACAAGTGGAGCTCCAGGTACGACTATAACCATTACAGGTACTAATTTTAATACCACACCTGCAAATAATAAAGTGAAATTTGGCGCTACAAATGCCACAGTAACAACTGCTACGGCAACTAATTTAACTGTAACAGTGCCAGTTGGAGCTACTTATGAGCCCATTACGGTTTTAAATGTTTCTACATTCCTAACAAGTGCGTCAAAAAAACCATTTCTTCCAACATTTAGTCCTAATAAGGCTGATTTAACTTTGAACGACATCAGTCCGAAAGTAGATTACGCGACAACAGGAACTCAACAACCCTATTATGTAGCTATTGGAGATTTAGATGGAGACGGCAAGCCTGATTTAGTTGTGGCAAACTACGCCAACGGAACTATATCTGTGTTTCGCAATAATTCTAGCAATGGAAGCATTACAAACGCCTCTTTTGATGCAAAAATTGATTTTGCTACAGGAGCTAATCCTATTTCAGTTGCGATCGGTGATTTAAATGGTGATGGAAAGCCAGAACTAGCAGTTACTAACTATGGTAGCGCTTCCATTTCTATATTAAGGAATACAGCAAGCAGTGGTTCTATTACAACAGGATCTTTTGCTGCAAAAGTAGATTTTACAACAGGAACAAACCCACGATCTGTTGCCATAAGTGATTTAGACGGTGATGGAAAACCTGATTTAGCCATTGCAAACACTTCTGTATCTTCAGTTTCGATATTACGAAATACCTCTCCCACGACGAGTATCACTTTTGCAACAAAAGTAGATTACACATGTGGTGCTAATCCACATTTTGTAGCTATCGGTGATTTAGATGGTGATGGCAAACCTGATTTGGCTACGGCAAATAATGGTAATGCCTCGGTTTCTGTATTACGAAATATATCTACAAGTGGAATTATTTCCTTTCAAACAAATGTAGATTTAACTGCTGGATCTGGTCCAATATCTGTTGCAATTGGTGATTTGGATAATGATGGAAAAGCGGAATTAGTTGTTGCAAATTTCAGTAACGCCAATTTATCTGTATTTAAAAACACCGCAACTTCTGGTACAATCTCAAACACATCCTTTGCAACAAAGTTAGATTTTACTGCTGGGGCAGGTGCTTGGTCGGTAGCTATTGGTGATATTGATGGCGATGGAAAACCCGATTTAGCAGTAGCCAACGCTGGGGTAGCAACAATATCTATCTTGCGCAATACAACAAGCACCTCAAGTATTACCACTTCCTCTTTTGCTCCAAAAGTTGATTTTTCTACCGCTACAGCGACGCGATCGGTTACTATTGGTGATTTAGATTTAGATGGTAAACCTGATTTAGTGGCAGCTAATTATACGAATGCAACCATTTCTATTTTTCGAAATAATCCTAAATACAGTATTACTTATGACGGGAATACCAACACAAGTGGCACAGTACCTACTGTTAGTTATACCAGTATAGCAACTTCGGCAACAGTAAGCGCCAATACCGGTAGTTTAACAAAAACGGGCTACACGTTTGCTGGTTGGAATACTTTAGCAAATGGAAGTGGGACATCTTATGCAGCTAGCGGGAGCGCTACTCTTACTATTAATGCCAATGTTACCTTATTTGCCCAATGGACTGCAAACACCTTAATGATTACTTACAACAGTCAATTAGGTTCGGTAATTTCAAACGGTTCCACTACAACAGGTAGTGCTATTGCTTCTTTACTGGGCACTACAACACGAGCAGGCTATACTTTTACTGGTTGGTATGTTGCAACTACAGGTGGTAGTGCAATTTCATTCCCATACACACATGGTCAGACAACGAACTTTACGCTTTATGCACAGTGGACTGCAAATACTTTGACAGTTACTTACAACAGTCAATTAGGTACTGCGATAACGAGTGGTTCCACTACAACAGGTGGCTCAATTGCTACCTCGCCAGGCACGCCAACAAGGACGAATTATACCTTTACTGGTTGGTTTGCTGCAACTACGGGTGGCAGTGCAATTTCATTCCCATACACACATGGTCAAACAGCGAACTTTACGCTTTATGCACAGTGGAATTGTAATACATCCGTTTCAGCATCAAGTACACAAACACTTTGCATCAATACTCCATTAACCAATATCACACAAACTACAATTAGTGCTACTGGGATTGGAACTTCAACAGGACTTCCATCAGGTGTTACTGCAGCTTGGGCATCAAACACGATTACCATAAGTGGCACACCAACTGTTTCAGGTATTTTTAATTATTCAATACCCTTAACAGGCGGATGTGGTAGTGTAAATGCAACCGGATTGATTACTGTTAATGGAGCTAGTATTGCATCAAGTAATCCAACAGTGTGCATAAATACTTTATTAACCAATATTACGCATACCACCATAGCTGCTACGGGAATTGGAACAGCAACGAACTTGCCTGCAGGAGTAACAGCATCTTGGGGAAACAACACCATTACCATTAGCGGTACACCAACTGAGTTTGGAGAATTCAGTTATTCAATACCTTTAACGGTAAGTTGTGGAAGTGCCATTGCAATAGGAACGATTACGGTTAATCCCAACAACTTGACAGCAGGAGCAGCATCAAGTACACCTATTTTATGCATTAATACCCCTTTAACTAATATCTCACATACAACTACAGGAGCTACGGGTATTACTACTTATGCACCTGCACCCATCTATGCACTTCCTCCAGCGGTCGTCAATCCAACAACAGATGAAGATTTGGGCAATGTAACTATAACTTTGAATGGTGCAACTGTTTTAAACAATTCAACTCCTATCAATTCACTTTCAGGTATCATTGGCACAGCAACTGGAACAGCAGGAAGCTATGCTGACTTTACAGCATTGGGACACTATGCTTTGTATCCAGGATCTACCTATTCCTTTTCTTTAAGTTCAATTACAACTGGAACTTATTATTCAAACGCTATGGCAATTTACATTGATTACAATAGAAATGGCCTATTTTCAGATGCAGGGGAAAAAGTTTATGCTGCAGCTACAACTACTTCTGGTCCACATACAGAAACTGGTACATTTACCATACCATTATCTGCTTCACTTGGTTTAACCAGAATGAGGGTAATCTCAAATGAAGGAATTATTTCTAGTCCTACTGAGTCAATTAGCTGGGGTGAATATGAGGAATATAGTATTATCTTGGGTGTATCTAGTGGCTTGCCTGCAGGTGTTACAGCATCATGGGCGAATAATACAGTTACCATTAGCGGCACTCCGCATACATCAGGCACTTTCAATTATTCAATTCCATTAACTGGAGGTTGTGGTACTGCAAATGCTACAGGTACAATTACGGTAAACTCGCTTCCCTTAGGCTCAGCCAGCGCACAAACAAGTTGCAGCGGTGTAGCTACATCGGTTGGCTTGAACTCCACAGTAAGTGGTTCAACCTTTACGTGGACAGCCGCCTTACAATCGGGCACCGTAACTGGATTTTCAAATCAAACAATTGGAGTAACAGGCCCTATTGTACAAACATTAACCAATACAACATCTACAATAGGCGTTGTCAGATATACAGTTACTCCCACAGCAAATGGTTGCTCGGGGTCGACTTTTACGGTCGATGTAACAGTAAACCCAGCAGCAACTACAGTAGTTTTATCATCATCATCAACTTCACCTATATGTTCTGGTACGAGCTTGACTCTTACTGCTTCAGAAGCCGTAAATTTGGGAGCGGTAAATGCTATTAGTTTTACTGGAGGTCGGGTTTCAGTTAGTTCATTTAATATTAGTCCTGCAGTTTACCCAACATTAACTGCTTCGGCTTGGGCTTATAGAACTGGGATAAATAGTTATGGAGCAATAATTTCAAACGATGATGGTAGTGGATTCGATCGAGCAATTATTGTAGCATCAGACGGATACTATCACATTTTTGCTGGACGTGATATAAATACAGGAATTCCATCAATAAGTAATAATTGGGAGTTTGTTTCTGTTACATGGTCATCTACTGGAATTACTTTTTATAAGAATGGAGTGAGTGTTTTTACGTCAACCGCTGAATCGATAAGCTCATCAGGTGGTGGGATTGGTATCGGATGTAATCCTGGCAATAGTACACCATTTATTGGAACTATCGATCAAGTTTCTGTCTTTAGCACGGCAAGATCAGCGTTAGAATTACAAAATGAAATGAATTTTGGATTAGGAGGTTCTGAAACTGGCTTACAAGGTTTTTACCGTTTTAATGAAGGTTCAGGGACAACAACTGCAGATACTTCACCAAATGCTAGAACAGGAACCCTTAATACCAACCAAAACACAACCTGGACATCTTCATCAGCACCTACTGGGTTTTCAAGTTATTTATGGTCACCAGGCGGTCAGACAACTCCTGTTATTTCGGTGAGTCCATCAAATTCAACAAATTATACTGTACAAGTTACTAATACTTATTCATGTAGTGCAACTTCCAATGCATTTAATTTAACTGTGAATCCAATCCCCGTAGGATCAGCCACCGTACAAACAACATGTTCAGGTATGGCCACATCGGTTGAATTGAATTCCACCCTAAGCAATACAACCTTTACCTGGACAGCCGCATTACAATCGGGAACTGTAACAGGGTATTCAAATCAAACAACTGGAGTAGCCGGTCCAATTGGACAAATATTAACAAATACGACCACGACAGCAGGCACAGTAAGATATATCGTAACGCCAATCACAACTGCCAACGGTTGTTCTGGTGCGCCATTTACAGTGGATATTACGGTAAACCCGGCTAACACAGTAGGCGCAGCAAGCACAAGTCCAACCTTGTGCATCAATACTGCCTTAACCAATATTACGCATACTACCACGGGTGCAACAGGCATTGGAACGGCAACAGGTTTGCCAATTGGTGTTACAGCAGCATGGGTAAATAATGTTATTACCATAAGCGGTACTCCAACACAGTCAGGTATTTTCAATTATACTTTACCGTTAACTGGAGGTTGTGGCAGTGTGAATGCAACCGGAACAATAACGGTTTATGCAAACAATACAGTAAGCGCTGCATCAAGCACTCCATCGCTTTGCATCAATTCGCCGTTAACTAATATTATAAGTAATACTACAGGAGCTACGGGTATTGGAACGGCTTCGGGCTTACCTGCAGGTGTTGCAGCATCATGGGTAAATGACACGATTACCATTGGAGGTACACCATCTGCATCAGGAACTTTCAATTATTCAATTCCGTTAACGGGAGGTTTCTGTAATATAAATGCAACCGGAACGATTACTGTCAATGCAAACATGGCAGTATATTCATTACCGCTGGATATTGTACCCAATGCCAGCTTGGCTTTAAGTCTAAGTAAGTTGAGTTCAGCATACTCTGGTTCTGCACTGCGCTTAAGAAGAGCATCAGATAACGAGGAACAGGATTTCGGTTTTGCAGGAAATGACTTGGATGTAAATGCAATAACTGCTTGGTTAAATGGAACTAGTGGATTCTGTACCAAACTGTATGACCAATCCGGTAATGGAGGTGATGTTTCACAGACAACGCCATCAGCCCAACCACTTCTTGTTTTATCGGGATTCAATAATAAACCCTTACTTCGTTTTACAACTGCGCAAACCATGAATAACGCAGTGAATTATCCAGCACCTTTCTCTGTCATTTATGGATCGAGAGTTATAGGAACATCTAGGAGAGTACTTTCTTCAAAAATTAACAATTGGTTATTGGGTTATCATGGTGGTCTTGAAGACAGGGCATACTTTGAAGGTTGGACAAGCGAGGGACCAGCAGCAACAGTACTAAATCAATATAATAGTTTCGCTGCTACTGGAACAGGAAGCATTTCTACATTCTATAAAAATGGTATTCAAATCGCTTCGAATGGAAATGGTTTACAAGGGCCCAATGGTATTCAATTAAATGGATATGGTGGGTCTTATATTGAAACTTCTGATTGCGAATTTACAGATGTTATCATTTTTGGTTCAGTATTAGCTCCTGCAACTATTGCTGAAATAAGCGATAATATTGGATTAAATTACGAACCCCAACAAACAGTATGTATCAATTCCCCATTAACGAATATTATACATAACACTACACGTGCTTCTGGTATTGGAACAGCTACAGGCTTGCCAACAGGCGTTTCCGCATCTTGGGCAAATAACACGATTACCATCAGTGGCACACCAACTGTATTTGGCATATTCAATTATTCAATTCCGCTTACGGGAGGTTGTGGCAGTATCAATGCAACCGGAACAATTACGGTAAACGGAGCAAGTGTTGCATCAAGCACTCCAATATTATGTACTAATTCCCCACTAACCAATATCACACATACCACCTCGGGTGTTTCGGAAATTGGAACAGCAACAGGACTTCCAACGGGAGTTACTGCATCTTGGGCAAATAACACGATTACCATAAGCGGTACACCAACAGAGGCGGGTACGTTCAATTATTCAATACCCTTAACGGGAGGTTTATGTAATGCAACTGGGACAATTACGGTTACGGCAGACATGACTGTAACATCGATACCACCACCACCCCTAGATTTTTCACCTAACGCCAGCTTGGCTTTAAGCCTCAAGAAGTTGAGTTCAGCATACATAGGCGCTGCATTGCGCTTAAGAAGAGCATCAGATAACGAGGAACAGGATTTCGGTTTTGCA
>JBILQY010000348.1:0-3379 GCA_044372955.1 Crocinitomicaceae bacterium
TATTTGGATGTGCGCCGTATTCATTGATGTCATTGGAGTACGCTTTTGTCTTCGTCAACATTTGCGCATGGACCTCCAAACCAATAACGGCTTCGTATTTATTTCGAATTTCTTCGTTCATATTAAACGCGTGCAATTAATTCTTTCATAATCAATGTCATTTTCGGCTCTTGGCGGCTTGCAACATCGATAACGTCTTGTAAACTTACTTTTTTGATTTTTCCTTTTACCCCTAAATCCGTGATGATTGAAATCGCGAAACAAGGAATTTCCATGTGGTTAGCAACGATCACTTCAGGAACTGTTGACATTCCAACGGCATCAGCACCTGTGTTGCGAACGTATTGGTATTCAGCTGGTGTTTCCAATGTTGGGCCAGTTAATCCTGCGTACGTTCCAACAGAAACTTTAATGTTATTTTCAGCTGCGATTTCTTTCGCTAATGCAATCATTTTGTGGTCGTAAGGCTCACTCATATCAGGGAAACGTGGACCTAACTCGTCAAAGTTTTTACCAATTAATGGATTTCCTGGGAATAAATTGATGTGATCATCTTGAATCATGATTTCACCCACTTCAAAATCTGGATTCACACCACCTGAAGCGTTACTTACAAAAAGGCGTTCGATTCCTAATAATTTCATAACTCGAACAGGGAAAGTAACTTGCTGTAAAGAATATCCTTCATAGTAATGAAAACGTCCTTGCATTGCCACAACCATTTTTCCACCTAATTCACCAAAAATTAATTTTCCAGAATGACTTTCAACTGTTGAAACTGGGAAATTTGGAATTTCACCGTAAGGAATTTCGTCGATGATTTTGATTTCTTTTACTAATCCACCTAAGCCAGTTCCAAGAATAATACCGATTGTAGGTTCAACATTTGTGCGTTTTTTGATGTACGCAACTGATTCTTTAAATTGTGTTAACATATTGATTTATTAGGTTTTTAAATTGTTCTTCTTTTTCTATTTCAATTGCGATGGGCTGAAAATACCAAGGGTAATTTTTCAAGTTCCAATCGCTCGAAAAATCCTTCAAACGCATGTAATCTTTTTCAGTCGTTAGAATGATTGTTTCTTCGCTTGCAAAAGTATCAAATTTTTGATGAATTCTTTGAATATCCGCCTTACTAAAAGCATGATGATCGCTGAATTTGATTACTTCTACTTCATAATACTTTGAAATATGTTTTAATAATGGTTTTGGATTGGCAATTCCAGTTACTAAAATTACTTTTTTAATGTTTTCGATTTTCTTTCCAAATGGGATCATTGCAGCATAAGAAATGTGAGAAAAGAATATCAATTCCGAATTAAAGTTGAGTGATTGAACAATTTGATTTTTAGCTGATTCAGTGCAATCATTTGGAGTTTTTGAAACGATGATTATATCTGCACGATTTTTACCAGAACGACTTTCTCTTAACGAACCAACTGGCATCAGATAATCGTCAGAAAAAGGGTTGCTGAAATCAGTGATTATAATGTTCAAACCAGCTTTTACTGCTCTGTGTTGAAAGGCATCGTCTAAAATTATCAATTCGTTTTTAGGAAATAAAGTTTGAATTTGTTGAATACCGATAGCTCGTTTTTCACAAACAGCGACATGTACTTTTTCTTTAAAACGATTGACATAAAACATTGGTTCGTCGCCAACGTCCGATGCTTTGCTAATTGGTTTTACCCAAATAAAGCCAGTTGTTTTTCTACCGTAACCGCGACTTAAAATTGCAGTTTCAAAAGAATCAGAAAGCCATTCAGCCAAATAACTGACATGCGGTGTTTTTCCCGTTCCACCAACAGATAGATTCCCAACGCAAATTGATTTTTTTGGAATAACAAAGGTTTTGAAAATTCCCCAATCATAAAACCAATTTCGAAGTTGAGTAATCAACAGATATATTAATGCGAAGGGAAATAGGAGGAATCGGAGCGATTTCATAAATGGAATATTTTGTAAACTCATTTATATTTTTTCGAAATAATCTATATTAGCTCTATATCCTTGATCTGGATGATTGTGTGTAAACGGATATTTTTTAATAAGCTTGCCTTCTCGCATCATCGTAGGGAAAATTTTATTTTTTAGGTAGTCAACTGATTTTCCAAGTTTTGTTGCTACATCCTCCATCTTAATATATTCAATTTTACAAATCTTTAAAATTTCAGTTTCTAAATCTTTTCTATTTAACATGGTTGTTTTTTTTGACTTTAGAAGTTTTGAGGTGTCAACCTTTGATACTTTATAAGTTTGATTATCAGTATTTTGTATTTTTTTCACGTTCTTTTTCGAGGTGTCAACCTTTCTCAATTTATTTTTCGCTTCTGAGGTGTCAACCTTTGCTGTTTTATTTATTTGATTATCAATGTTTTGTCGTGTTTTTATGTTCTTTTCCGAGGTGTCAACCTTTCTCAATTTATTTTTCGCTTCTGAGGTGTCAACCTTTGAAGTATTATTTATTTGATTATCAATGTTTTTTATTGTTTTTGAGCTATTTTCCGAGGTGTCAACCTTTATCAGCTTATTTTTTACTTCTGAGGTGTCAACCTTTGCTGTTTTATTTGTTTGATTATCAGTGTTTTTAGGTGTTTTCACACTCTTTTTCGAGGTGTCAACCTTTCTCAACTTAATTTGCGCTTCAGAGGTGTCAACCTTTGAAGTATTATTTAGTTGATTATCAATGTTTTTTATTGTTTTTGAGCTATTTTCCGAGGTGTCAACCTTTCTTAGCTTATTTTTTACTTCTGAGGTGTCAACCTTTGCTGTTTTATTTGTTTGATTATCAGTATTTTGAGGTTTTTTTACACTCTTTTTCGAGGTGTCAACCTTTCTCAATTTATTTTTCGCTTCTGAGGTGTCAACCTTTACTGTTTTATCTAACTGATTATCAAAATCTTGAGTTGATTCTTCTTCTTCTTTTGAGGTGTCAACCTTTGACTTTAATTTATAAGTTGTCCAACGACCGTTGTTGTCTGAAATTAGATAATTATTTACACACAATTTTTTGAGTAAAGACGTGATATCACTACTGTGAATACTAAGAACATATTGAAGTCGCTGGTTTGAAATAGAACCTTCAATTAGACAGAAAGAAAGTGCAGTAAGTTCATCCACTGACAATTGACTTACATCTTGAAAAATTTCATTTAATTCATTTAAAACAGCCTCGGGAATTACACTAAACATTGGAAGCGTCAACTTTACTCTATCTGGTTGATTTTCAATTTCAAGAAAAGGTTTTCGCCAATGTGATTCTTGCCATCCGGTCATAATTTTATCTATACCGCTTCCCGCTTTTTCAGCACGTCCCATAAGCATGAACATTTGCTGTAATGCTGGATTTCTACATTCGCTAATTCCTCCTGCATAAAAT
>JBILQY010000349.1:0-3377 GCA_044372955.1 Crocinitomicaceae bacterium
TATCCCGATTTGATTTTAATGGGTCAAGATATTGCCGAATACGGTGGAGCTTTCAAAGTAACAGAAGGATTGGTAGATCAATTTGGAAAAGACCGCGTTCGAAACACACCAATTTGTGAGTCAGCAATTGTTGGTGCAGGTTTAGGTTTATCAATTTCTGGAATGAAAGCAATGGTTGAAATGCAATTCGCGGATTTTGTAACTTGTGGTTTCAATCAAATCATCAATAACTTAGCTAAAATGCATTGGCGTTGGGGACAAAATGCGGATGTTGTGGTGCGTATGCCAACAGGAGCAGGAACAGCAGCTGGACCTTTCCATTCACAAAGTAACGAAGCTTGGTTTTTTCACACACCAGGATTAAAGATTTTATATCCTTCTAATCCACACGATGCAAAAGGTTTATTGAATGCAGCGATAGAAGATCCAAATCCGGTATTGTTTTTTGAGCATAAATTATTGTACAGAAGCATAAAAGAAGAAATTTCAAACGATTATTACACAGTTGAAATTGGTAAAGCAGCCACAGTTTCCGAAGGTTTAGATTTAACAATCATTACTTATGGTGCAGGAGTTCATTGGGCGAAAGAGGCAATGACTAAATTTCCTGAAATTTCAGCCGAGATTGTTGATTTAAGAACACTTTTACCGCTTGATACAGAAGCAATTTATGCAGCAGCAAGAAAAACGGGGAAAGTAATTGTATTACACGAAGATTGTATGATTGGAGGAATAGGAGGGGAGTTGGTAGCAATGATCTCCGAAAATTGTTTCCAATCCTTGGATGCACCTGTGATGCGGGTTGCTTCTTTAGATACTCCAGTTCCTTTTGCTGTTTCTTTAGAAAAACAATTTTTACCTCAAGAACGCTTGTTAGAAACAATTGAGAAAATCATAAATTATTAGTTTAAAATAGTGGGCTAAGACGCTCGAAGCCCACTGTTTAAATTATCAATTTTTTACATCGAGAAGCTCAATCGACGTTTCTTTATTTTTAATTCTACATTCTCAATTTTTCATTTTAAATTTCAAATGTTTTCCATCCAAAATAACGCAATTCTCAATCTCCTTTCTAAACTTGGGATTGTTTTGTTTTTCTTGGAGTTTTACCGAGTTTTATTGCTAATCACCAATGCACGTTCTTTTCCTGCTTTTGGAGTATATGAACATCTAGTTGGGATTTGGTTTGATATCATCACACTTGCTTTATATTTCTTACCTTTTATTGCGCTTACGTTACTTCCCTTACCGAAATCAGTTGAGAAAATTCGTTCCATTGTAGTATTAATCGTTTTTTCAATTACAAGTTTCTTGGTGTATCTTTTCAATGCGATGGATGTGGCTTATTTCTCCTATGTCAACAAACGTACAAGCTTTGATTATTTAGTTTATATGTTGAGTAATGACGAGACGAGCAATTTAGCTGGAGATTTCATATTGGAATTTTGGTGGTTATTGAGTTTTTTCTTTATTTCACTTTTTACAACGATTTATTTATACCGAAAAATTAAGCAAGTTGAAATTGATTTTAAATCAAAAAAAGCTTATTTCACACTTATATTAAGTCTTTTTTTAACGGTAATTATCGGTCGTGGTGGATTTCAATTGAAACCTGTAGGAATCTTAGAATCAACTAATTATTGTTCGCTTGAAAATTCTCCAGCTGTACTAAATTCCGCTTTCACTATCATTAAAACCTTTGACTATGAAGGTGTTGAGAAAAAAGAGTATTTCTCTGAATCGCAGTTAAATTCTTATTTTAATCCCGTTCAAAAAACACGTCCTCAGCACATTTTGAATGAATCAACTAATGTTGTTTTTGTATTGTTTGAAAGTTATGGTTCAATGTATGTTGGACCCAATAATCCTGAAAGTTATTCTCCTTTTTTAGATTCTATTTTGGCGCAATCTATGTATTTTGATCAAGCGATAGCCAATTGTAGAACTTCTATGGATGCGATTCCAACTGTTGTTTCCTCCATTCCAACTTGGATGAATGAGAGTTTCATTTTGTCTTCTTACAGCAGTAATCAATTTCAAAGTATTCCAAGTATTTTGAAGGAAAAAGGATATTCTTCAGCGTTTTACCACGGCTGTACAAATGGTTCAATGCGTTTTGATGCTTTTGCCGCTGCTGCTGGATTTGATAATTATTTTGGTAGGACTGAATATAATAATGAAAAACATTTTGATGGCAATTGGGGAATTTGGGACCATCATTTCATGCCTTGGACTTTAGACAAAATGGACGAAGCTAAAAAGCCTTTTTTCTCATTAATCTTTACCCTTTCATCTCATCATCCTTATACGATTCCAAAAGAATTTAGCGACAAAGTCAAAAGAAATCCGAAGGATCCAATCTGTGGAACAATAAGTTACGTTGATTTGGCATTTAAAGCATTTTGGGAAAAGGCACAAACAAAAAAATGGTTTAAGAATACCTTGTTTGTTTTTTGTGCAGATCACGTCGGACCTACAAAACGCAATGATCGTGTTTCACTTAATCATTCCTATCGCATTCCTATCGCTTTTTATCATCCAAGTGGAAAACTTCCTCAAATTCCAGAAAATACTGGTTTTCAGCAAATCGATATTTTACCAACTTTGCTTGATTTATTGAATGTCAAAACAAAATATTATGCGTTTGGAACTTCTTATTTCAATTCAAGAAAACAACCTAAAATCGTTTATTCGCAAGAGAACCTAATTTGTTTTCGACCTGGAAAAGAGCCTTTGACATGGAACGATCGCGTTCAGAAAAAGTGGAATAAAGAGGACCATTTAGTGATTCAACAAATGAAGGCAATTTATCAGCATTATACAACTGATTTAATTGAAAATCAGATGATTCCTTAGGTTTCTGTTACAAAAAAAAAGCTACCCGATTGGATAGCTTTTGCGTTATTTAGAATCTTTGAATTATTTCCAGTTTCAACACCATCGAAAGTAATAACAGTTTCGATATCAGTAATTTTAACTGTTTTTACAATTTGTCCCGACATACTAACTAAATTTAATTCTCCTCCGATTAAATCTGGTGTTACATTAATTTTAGCATTATTTAAAGTAGTGAAAAAAGTTACTTTATCTTCAACCGCAACATTCTCTAATCCAGCAGGGTTTCCAGCTTCACCTGCATTAACTGCAGCATCTGGTGTTTGATTGTATCCGTAACCATGAATTGTTATAGTTTCAGCACTTGCAGGAATAGATAATTGAACCCAACCGTAATGTGTGTTAGCGCCAACTGTAAATTTAGCCCCTAAGTATTTGTAGTTTTGGTCTAAAAATGCACCTTGTGTAATTGGGAAAGTTCCAGCTAAGCCAGCATTAACTAAAGCATTAATTGCAAGTGGGTGTGTAGAACTTCCAGCGAA
>JBILQY010000350.1:0-3372 GCA_044372955.1 Crocinitomicaceae bacterium
GAATTACTACTCAATCGATTTTTTTTAACGTTCGGAATTAACCCAAACCTTGCAAAAAATAAAGCTAAAGCACTTGAACTCCTTGATTATGGTAAAATCGCCGCTTGATTACTTAACGAAGTATTGATTTGATATAGTTTATTTTTAATGAGAAAAGGCGGATTTTGCAGTCATAATCGAATAGTTCTAACGAAAAAATCGAACGAATTCGCAACCAAAATGTAGCATAACAAAGAGATTAGAAGAATTTTAAACAGGCTCTTAACTCCAGAATTTCTTTTATTTCTTGAGTTTACTTTCGATTGTCCAACCAATTACTGCAGCTCTTTGCTTGGCTAATTCCACCTTTTCTCCCTCAAATAATTCGTCAATCGTTTCGTTGAAAAGTTGTAACCATCGTTTGAAATGGGCAGATTCCAAAGGCATATTGAGGTGTTTTTCGACAACGTTCGTCGTGTATCCTGGTTCATCAAGCAAAACAAAACTCCAAAAGTGAACCATTTTGGGTAAATGTGCCTCAAAATCTAAATCTTTAAAAAAAGGTTTTAATTCATCGTCTTTCAGAACTTTTACATAGAACGACTCCACCAGATGATGCACATCTTCGTTGTTAAGTATAGCTTTCATGTTTCAAAGTTAGTATTACCACGTATTTTATTTCTAAATTCATAGCAAATTCATAAAAATGCTTCGGTTTCTAGCCCTTTTCATTTCAATTAATCTCAGTCTTGTGAGTTTTTCACAGGTTTTCAATGGTACTTATAAAATAAAAACACCACCCGCAAAGGCAGCTGGATGTGCCCCCCCAACCACCACCACATTTATGGAATTGAACAATGTGCGAGCAATGGTCCACACAGCTGGAAATCTTTGGCAAATTCCTAACATGAATAATTCCATGTATGAAGTACCGAAAAATTCTGGAATCATGGCGCTTTTTACTGCTGCACTTTGGTTGGGAGGAACAGATGTAAACAATCAATTAAAATTAGCTGCTTTGCGTTACCGAAATGGTCAAGACTATTGGACAGGACCTTTGTCGAATGTTACAGCTGAAACTAATTACGAAAATTGTAAAAAATACGACAAACATTTTGTTACCACTCAAGATATGGTGCGCGAGTTTAACGCTTGGTATGAAGCTGGAATTGCAGATAATCAGAATGGTACAAATACGCAAAATGAATTATATCCGGGATACAAAGTACCTGAAGTAATAAAAAATTGGCCAGCTCATGGAGATGTTTCTCAAGGACAAGATTATTATTTAGCTCCATTTTTTGATTTCAACAGCGACGGAAATTACAATTATGAAGATGGCGATTACCCTTGGTATGACTTAAAACGCACGAAAGAATGTAGTGTCGATAGAAAAGTTTCTTTGTATGGCGATCAAAATTTTTGGTGGGTGATGAATGATAAAGGAAATATTCATACCGAAACGGGTGCGGATCCAATTGGAATGGAGATTAGAGCACAAGCTTTTGCGTTTTCTTCCAACGATGAAATCAACAACATGACTTTTTACAATTACGAATTAATCAATCGTGGAACCCAAACACTTTATAATACTTATTTTGGATTTTTTACAGACGGTGCGCTCGGCGATCCGCAAGATGACTACGTTGGGTGTGATGTTAGCAGAGGTTTAGGATATTATTACAATGGCGACAATTACGATGGCGACAATGCAGGTTATAAAGGTTATGGGTATTCACCACCTGCCGTTGGAGTAGATTTCTTTGAAGGACCCTATCAAGACAATGATGGCATTGATAATGCTTTTGGTATTGGCAATAACGAAGCACTTAATGGTATTGGTTATGGCGACAATGTGATCGATAACGAACGTTTTGGGATGCGACGCTTTTTATATTATTCAAACACTACAAATGGTGCAAACCCCAGTCAAACAGATCCAACAAGCGCTTCAGATTACTATAATTATTTGCGCGGATTTTGGAAAGATGGTAGTAAATTCGTCTATGGAGGAAGTGGACACATTTCTTCTCCTGAGGCAAATCCGTTGGTTCCGTGTGATTTTATGTTTCCAGGAACGACCGACCCGCTAGGCTGGGGAACAGGTGGCGTACCTCAACCAAATTGGACAGAACAAACAGCCAATAACACGCCCAATGACCGACGTTTTGTGCAATCCGCCGGACCATTTGTTCTAAAACCTGGAGCTGTAAACAACATTACGGTTGGGGTAGCTTGGGCACGATCAACAACTGGCGAACCCTTTGAATCCGTTGAATCTTTAAGACGTGCTGACGACAAGGCTCAAGCTCTTTTTGAAAATTGTTTTAAAGTTTTAGAGGGTCCACACGCACCTGATTTACAAATTCAGGAGTTGAGTAACGAAGTGATTTTAACAATTTCAAACCCTTCTAACTCCAATAATTTTAATGAAAAATACACAGAATTTGATCCATTTATCGTTTCTGGTGACCCCAATTCCGATAATTTTTACCGCTTCCAAGGATACCAAATTTATCAGTTAAAAGACGATAAAATTTCAGTTTCTGATTTGAATGATCCTTCGAAAGCACGTTTAGTAGCACAATGTGACATCAAGGACAATATTGGAAAAATCATCAACTTTGAGTTTAGCGATGATTTAAACGCAAGTATTCCTGTGGAACGTGTAAATGGTCAAAACAAAGGAATTCGCCATAGTTTCAAGGTTGATAAAGATTTATTCGCTTTGGGAAGTCCTAAACTGGTGAATTTTAAACGGTATTATTATATCGCAATTGCTTATGCCCACAATAATTTCAAACAATATATTCCCGATGACCCTGAAGCAATTGATGGACAAAAGAAAAGATATATTGCCAGCCGAAAAGCAGCCGTAGGAGAAGTGAAAGTGATGGAAGCAATCCCTCACAATCCACAACCTGAAGCTGGCGGAACTTTGCATTATTTGGAATATGGAATGTCACCGGAAATTACCCGTTTAGATGGTTATGGAAACGGAAATCGAGCCTTGGAACTAACCGAAAATTCATTATCAACAATTCTAGAAAATGGATTTTTTGCAACGCCAACTTATAAAAATGGAAAAAGCCCAATAAACGTAAAAGTTGTTGACCCATTAAACCTTTCGGATGGATATTTTGAATGTAAATTTAGAAATTACACCACTGCAAATACTGGAAATGCTGCAGATACAGCTTCATGGGTTGTGTATCGCTACGATGAAAAAGACGGAGAAATTCTCGATTCAGTTTCTTCGCAGGTAACGATTGCCAATGACAATGAACAAATCATTCCTCAATGGGGAATATCAGTTCAAATCCATCAAGAAAAATACTTTTTCACCAACAATCCAGGGCTACCAACGCGCACAACCACAATGATTGAGTCTTC
>JBILQY010000351.1:0-3367 GCA_044372955.1 Crocinitomicaceae bacterium
AAGGTCTTGAAGAATTGAAGGAAACACCTGAATTCATCAAGCACAAGGAGCAAGAATTTCCTCATCAACAGACGATTGAAGATTTCTTAGCTGACGAAAAGTTGAACGAAACTTCAACTGCTAGAAGAGATTTCCTTAAATTTTTAGGTTTCTCGGTTGCAGCAGCAACTTTAGCAGCTTGTGAGGCGCCAGTTACTAAAGCTGTACCTTATGTAGTGAAGCCTGAAAACGTTACTCCTGGTATGCCAACATGGTATGCTTCAACTTATTATGATGGTGTTTCTTACGCTAGCATTTTAGTTAAAACAAGAGAAGGGCGTCCAATTTATATCAAAGGAAACAAAGACTTCGGTTTTACAAAAGGAAATGTAAATCCACAAATTATTGCATCTGTATTAGGTTTGTATGATAGCGAACGTGTTACAGGAGCAACAGCTAATGGAAAACTTACTTCTTGGTCTAAAGTCGATGACGCAATCTCTGCTGATTTGAAAAAAGCGAAAGATGTTGTTCTTTTGACAAATTCAATTATCAGTCCATCAATGAAAAGAGCTATCGATGATATGGCTTTAACATTGAATGGTGAAGGAGGAACAAAATTCGCTCACGTTACTTATGATGCTGTTTCTTACGCAGCAATTAGAGAAGCAAATTTCAAGAATTTCGGAGCTCAAATTATTCCAAACTATGACTTTTCAAAAGCAAAAACAATAGTTAGTGTTGGTGCTGATTTCTTAAGTTCTTGGTTACTTCCAACGCAATTTGCTAAACAATTTGGTGAAAGAAGAAATCCAGATGGAGAGTGGATGTCTAAGTACATACATTTCGAATCTGTTTTATCAATTTCTGGTTCCAATGCAGATTACAGAGGAATGATAAAACCTTCTGAACAAGCAGCAGTTTTAGCATATATTTTAAAAGGATTGGGTGGTTCAACTTCAGTTGCAGCAAACTTGAAAGGTTCAGCTAAAGCAGCAGCCGACCAAGCTATTGCTTCTTTGAAAAAATCTAGAAAAGAATCTATTGTTGTTTGTGGAAGCAACAATGTGGGACTTCAAATTCTTACAAATAAAATTAATAATCAATTAAACGCTTACGGTACTACTATCGATTTAAGTAATACAATTGATTTATTCCAAGCACAAGATTCTCAAGTTGAGAAATTAGTGAATAAAATAATTGGAGGAAAAGGACCTGATGTATTGTTAATGTATGGTGTGAATCCAGTTTATACTTTACCAAACGGAGCTGAATTTGGAAAAGCATTGAAGAAAATCAAAACATCTGTTTCTTTTGCTTCTCATGCTGATGAAACAGCAGCTTTAGCAACTTATATTTGTCCTGATCACCATGCTTTAGAATCTTGGAATGATTACAAAGCAATTCAAAGCGAATACGCTATTGCTCAACCAACAATTCGTCCATTACACAATACAGCTTCCGCTTTAGAGTCTTTATTAGTGTGGAATGGAAAAAGAGCAAGAGGTGGTAAAGATTCTACAGTTGCTTATGATTATATTAAAGAAACATTCACAACATTATATCCAACAGGAGATTTCGCTTATACGACTCACAACAGTTGTATTGAAGCACCAGTTGTTCCTTCAGCTTTAATCTATAAAGATGCAGTAGTTACTGGTTTGCCAATTGCAGGTGATGTTGAGGTAGTAATGTATCAAAAAGCTGCCATAGGAACAGGTATTCATGCAAATAACCCATGGTTACAAGAGATGCCTGATCCAATTACGAAAGCTACTTGGGATAATTACATCACAATGAACCCGATTGAAATGACGGAAGCGGGTTATGCTACAACTTATGACCAAGAAAATGGTTTGAGTTTAGCTACAATTACAGTTGGTAATAAATCATTGACTTTACCTGTTTACCCATTACCTGGGCAAGCTTTGAAAACAGTTGGTGTTGCTTTGGGATATGGTAGAGGTGCAAACGGTGAAAAAATCGGTAAAGCAGCATTTCAAACAAAAGAATATGGTGGTTATGTAGAATCTGAAAATGGTAATCCAGCTCCTATCGGAGGTAATGCGTTTGCATTCACTTCTTTTGCTAATGATACTATTCAATACGCTGCAATAGCAAAGGTTTCTAAATCAGATGGAGTATATCCATTTGCGGCTACACAAATTCATCACACTGTGATGGGTCGTCACTCTATTGTTCGTGAAACAACTTTAGATATTTTCACACATAAAGATAAAGAAGCATACAATCCTGCTCACACACTTCAACGCTTAAATGCAAAAGGTGAGCACGAAGAGGCACCAGTTAGTGAATTCGACTTATGGGATGCACATCCAGTTGAGAAAATTGGTCACCGTTGGGGAATGACAATTGATTTGTCTTCTTGTATCGGTTGTGGTTCTTGTTTAATCGCTTGTCAATCCGAAAATAACGTACCAGTTGTAGGAAAAGACGAAGTGAGAAGAGGTCGTGAAATGCATTGGTTACGTATCGACCGTTATTTTGCTTCTGATGAAGAATCAACAGTAGGTACAAGAAAAGACAAAGACACTTTCTCTTATGATAAGGCAGAACTTGCGGCTGAAAATCCAAAGGTAGTTCACATGCCATTAATGTGTCATCACTGTAATCATGCTCCATGTGAGACTGTTTGTCCTGTGGCTGCAACAACACACAGCAATGAAGGTTTAAATCAAATGGCTTATAACCGTTGCATAGGTACTAGATATTGTGCAAACAACTGTCCATATAAGGTAAGACGTTTCAACTGGTTCAATTACCCTTCTTATAAGAAATTTACAGAAGTAAATCCAGCTCAAGATGATCTAGGTCGTATGGTTTTAAATCCAGACGTTACAGTAAGAACAAGAGGTGTAATGGAAAAATGTTCATTATGTGTTCAACGAATTCAATCAACTAAATTAGCTGCTAAGAAAGACGGTAGAGTTGTAGGTGATGGAGAATTCGCAACTGCATGTTCTGATTCATGTCCTACAAATGCAATTATCGTTGGTGACTGGAATGACATTCGCTCAATGGTAAGAAAAAGTTCAGAAGACAAAAGAAGTTATCAAGCACTCGAGGAAATTGGTGTTAAACCAAATATTTGGTACAAAGTGAAAGTAAGAAACGAAGACAACAAGGAATTGGAAAAATTGCAAGTTGTTAAGGAAACTGCTCATCACGGTGGACACGGAGAGCACGGAGATAAAAAAGCGCATCATTAATCGAAAATAAAAATTTGTAATGCAAAAGGAAGCAGCAATTAGAGAACCCCTCATTTTAGGTCATAAAACCTATCATGATATTACAGAGGATGTTTGCCGTCCAATTGAGGACAAAGCACCTAAAATGTGGTATATCTTGTTTGGTATAGCATTGATAA
>JBILQY010000352.1:0-3357 GCA_044372955.1 Crocinitomicaceae bacterium
CTTTGTCATCAAGCGAACTTCTGGATAATCAGCAACAGTTGAACGACGCAACAAAATCGCATTTCTGTTCGGATTGGTTGAAACGGATAAAATTTTAAAGTCACCTTTATACTTAGAATGCAAGCCAAAATCACCTGCTTCGTCGTACAAATCAAACAAGTGACTTCCTTTTGTGGTGCGGTCAAAACCTTTGATGTAACAATCTTTGAAATCGTAATAAATACTATCATTCGACCATTTGACAAGTTCCAATTCTATATTTCGTTTCTCGCCTTTTCGCTCCGTCAAAGGACGTAAACTTTTTGTAGCAATTTCATAAGCCCAAACGTCAAATTCAGAACGCAACAAAAAATGAGTCTCGCCTTTCGTGTAGCCATATTCTCCCAATGATCCAGCTTCTGTTGGTTGACCGTTCAGATCTTCAATCCAAATGACTTCGTTCGCTGAGCAAGTCACACATTCTTTCGCTTTCGTGTTTAAGTTCAGCAAATAATGGTTTTTATCAGTTGGATTGAAATACGTGAAATAAGTTCCACTTGGCGACAAATTGCCTGCAAACGGAATTCCACTGCTAATCAATTCTTTAGCTCCAGTTAAAACAGAAATACGGTAATAATCCTCTAATCGTGGCGATTTCCATTGCGCTTGGATTGCATAACGTTCATCTGAAGAAGCCAACAAGTAATTTCCTTCCAAATCCGCAGCTACTGAAATGTCTAACGAATCATCAGAAAGTCGTACAATTGATTCATTTTCAAGTTGATAAACGTAAAGAATACTTTTCTTCTTTGCTGTTTTCAATTCCGCTAATTGCTGGGGTTGAATTTGAGGATCTAAGTAATGCCAAACGTCCACATTCACTTTTTCAGAATCGAGCAAGGAATCTTTTGGTGTTGCTTTTACTCTTTTGTTTACGCCAAAAAACAAAAATTTACCATTGTCTGTAAAAAGTGGAGTTCGATGTTCTGAGACACCTAAATCAACCGAAAAATCTAATTCTATTGTGTCACCAATGATGCGCTCTTTTTTGGTTTTGAAATCATAAACTGTTAAATTATGCTGTTTTACTTTATTGGTATCCATTGAGTTAAAAAACGCTATTTTATCTAAAGCTTTATTCCAACTTGGTAACTTGTAAGCTAATTTATTTGGGAAACTCATTAGTTCTTTACCATCATTAACGGAGTGTATTTTTAAGGAAAATGAATCCACTTTTACTTTCGTGTGCTGAATAAAAGCAACATTTTGTCCATTTTCTGTAAGCGAAAAATCAGTGACATTGTTCAATGAAAGTACTTTTTCTAATTTTGAATTGCGCACATAAAACAAGTTACCATCACTTTTAATTTCCTCTTTCGTATCTTTTTTCTTTTTTGCTAGAAAGCTTCTTTTTTTCTTTTTACTTTTCTTTTTGGAAGCCTCTTTTTCAAGTTCATTTCCATCCAAAGTGTAAGCCAAAACGCTTCCTTTTTGTGCGACAGAAAACTGCTTTAATTTTGCGATTTTAACCACAGAATCATTGCTGCTGTTGAAAATAAATAGTGAGTCCTTCGGCCATTTTTTCTTGTCCACTTTGTTTAATTCACAATTTCGCAAGGTATCAAATCCTGGAGTGACTTTGAACGCAATAAACGATTCGTCAAAAGCAATTTTTGCATCTTTTCCACGGTAAAAAGAATCTAATTTTTCCTTTTTGACATTGTAGATATACAAATAACCGTCGCCACGCGCAGGAACTGTTTCATACGTTACCCAGTTTCCATTGCTTGAAAGTTGCTGTTTTTCAGTGCGTTTCCAATCGTTATAAACGGTGTGATCTATTATTTTCTTTTGAGAAAAAGCAGTAGTTGAAACTGAAAATAAAACAGTTAAGAGAATGAATTTCTTCATAGTTAATTGGTTTTTCGTTTGAGTGAAGCCATGTAAACTCCTGCAAAAATTAAGAGCATATACAAGATTTTTTGAGCGGTTATTGTTCCTGTGTAATCGTCTGACCAATGTAAAGATGCGAATAAAAAGGCAAACAACATCACAATCACTGGTTGTGTGTAAATATATGAACTTGAAACAGTTGGACTCAAGTACTTCAAGCCATACATCGTCAATAAATAAGTTAAAAACGTCACTCCCACAACCACATATCCAATTTTAAAAATCACAGAAGTAGTAAAAGTTGAAAAATCAGTTTTTATCAATTCAGGAATTGTTGGAGGAAATAAAAGTACAAAAGCCAAACCGAAAGTAAACACCCAAGTAATAACAGTTAAAGGTTTGTATTTCTGCATCAATGGTTTTGCAATCACTAAGTAAATCGCGTAACTCAAAGCATTGATTACCAAAAACAAATCTCCAAGAGAAGAATCACCTTTAGATGTTGCACCTTTAAAAGTCAATAAAATCGTACCAATAAATCCAAGTGCAATTCCCGTTGATCGAAGGACAGTTATGCGTTCTTTGAGAATAAAAAAGGACAAAATCACCACCATAATTGGGTTCATCGCCATGATTATTCCAGAGTTGACAGACGAAGAAAGATTGAGTCCGTGAAAGAAAAACAATTGATTGACAGCCACACCAAACAATCCACAAGCTATTAAAAGCGGAAAATCTTTGCTGTTAATTTTCTCAATTTTTGTAAGAACGAGAATTAACCAAAAAAGTAAGGTAGCACCTAAAACTCGAAATAAAATGAATACAGTTGGACTCAAATACTCAGGCATCACCCCTTTTGCCAAGACATGACTTGCTCCGTAAAGAACATTTACAAAAAGTAAGGCTAAATGGGCTTTAAGATTCGTTACTTTCACCTTCCTAAATACGATTTCCAACGCGATTTTAAAACTGTATTTCTGAAGTCATCTAGCTTTTCTGTGACATTGAAAGTTCTTAATTTTTCAAATAATTGAACAGTTCCGCGGCCTTGTTTGAAATCCATTTCATCTGGAAAAATCGGTATAACTCCCAGAAAACCAATACTTCTATCTGCTAAATTCAGTTCTGCCAGATCTTCATCTAACTCAATTGGTCGCGTTAGTATAAAGTGATTTTGAAGCATCGATGCCGATAACGATTGCATTTCTTGTCCACAAGGAAAAGTGTGTCCATGACCATACCACGCATTTTTTTCGATTGCGAAATTTTTCAAGCGTTGTAACCAAGAAAAAACCCAATTAAACTTCGGATTTTCAATTGCTTCGATGTTCCAATAATTTGGAAGTAAGAAATACAACTCATTGTACTCTTCACCCATATGTTTTTCATGCACTGGCATCTTGAAATCAGAAAGTCCATTCGTCATTAAAACGCTACTCGTATTTGCTTGATTAGGCTGAAAAAGAATAAAACTCCCCCATTCAT
>JBILQY010000353.1:0-3355 GCA_044372955.1 Crocinitomicaceae bacterium
CGATTGCAATTGAAATTCCAGCGAACACCAATAAAACTTCGTTTGGAACCACCAAAAATGGAACTTATTTTCACACTACAATTCAAGTTCCAAAGCAATATAAATCAAAGGAAAATCCTAAAACGATTACAGTTTTTTGGGATGTTTCTTCATCTCGTTTGAAAAGCAACTTAAAGAACGAAAAAGCACTATTAATGAGCTATGTTAAAGAATTGAAAAATGTTAAGGTTGAATTGATTCCATTTGCTAACAAAGAGTTTAATCCGCAAGATTTTGATATAACTAATAGTGATGTTTCACAGTTAAAAGAAGCCTTGAATGCTTTTATATACGATGGAGGAACCATTTTAGAAAGTTTGAAATTTGCTCAATGCAAAGGCGACGAAATTTTATTGTTTAGCGATGGATTACCAAATCTAGGAAAACGAAATTTTAATCCAATTAAAAAACGCATTTACACAATTCTTTCCTCCACAGTTGCTGATGCTACGTTATTAAATTTTATTGCTGAAGAAACGAACGCAGCATTTATTAATCTTTCGCTTGAAAATCAACAGCAAGCTTTGAACAAAATTGGTAAAGATCAATTGCGATTTTTGGGTTTTTCAAAAAATAAAACCTTACAAGAATATTATCCCCAAAAAGGGTTTTCAGTTAATGGAACAATTGGAATCTCAGGAAAAATCAACAAGAAGCAAACGAATTTAACGGCACTTTTTGGTTACGGAAATACTCCTGTTTATTTTAAAGAAGTAAATTGTTTGGGTCTGAAAACCAAAGAAAATCAAGCGCAAAAAATAGAAAAGTTGATGATTGTGAAAAAGATTAATTTCTTAGAAAACAACTATAAAAAGCACAAAAAACTAATTACCGATTTAGGTATTAAATATAAACTAGTTACAAAGAACACATCGTTGTTAGTTTTAGATCGTCTCGAAGATTATTTGGAGCATCGTATTGTTCCTCCTTTAGAAATGCAAAAAGAATATTTTAAGCAATTGAAAGAAATTGAGAAAAATGAATCTAAAACAAAAGACAATCATTTGAGTAACGTTAAATCTTTGTTTAAATCTCAACTTGCTTGGTACAACAAAGATTTTAAGGAAAACAAACCAAAGAAAAATGTAGCAAGGGCTATTGAAAACAGCACAACTTCTATTTCAACACCTGGAATCAACACAATAAACGAACCTATAGAAAGAATTCAAGAAACAAATAGTCATGAGGAACAACAAAATATAAATCATATTCGGGAAAATCCAACAACGATTCGCGGTGGCACTTGGAAAGATCTTGGTGAGTATGAATCTTCTGAATTACCAACGGTATCTGCCAATAGTACAGAATTAGTTGCAAATGGAACAACAAGCAATGGTTTCACTTCTTCAAATACATCTTCAAATTTATCAAGTACGAGTATTAATTTTAATTATTCCATAACAAATTCTAATGCCTCTACTAGTGTTGCAAGAAGTAATGATAGCAATCATTCTAGAGGAAAAATTAATGTGAAAGGTTGGGATCCGAAAAGTCCGTATATGGAAAAAATAAAGAAAGCTAAGAATTTGGACGAGGCTTATTTAGTTTATTTGGATGAGAAGGTCATTTATGGTTCACAACCTTCTTTCTTTTTAGATGTTTCGGATTATTTTATGCTCAAAAATGAACCTTCAAAAGCACTTCGTATTTTGACAAATATTGCTGAGTTAGAATTAGAAAATCATAGTTTACTGCGAATGCTTGCCAATAAATTGATGCAGTTGAAAGAATATTCAACAGCCATTCAGTTATTTAAAGATTTAATAGAATTGCGTCCAGATGAACCACAGTCTTATCGTGATTTAGGTTTAGCTTATGCAGAAATCGGGAATGACAATGAGGCAATCAAACAGCTCTATAAAGTTGTAAAAGAGCCTTATGAAAGTCGCTTTTTAGGAATAGAATTAATTGCTATGAATGAAATAAATGCACTGCTTTTCAAAAATAAAGAAAACCTAAAATTCAATTTCATAGATAAACAGCTTATTAAGAAAATGCCTGTTGATATTCGTGTTGTTTTGAATTGGGATGCAGACAATACCGATGTTGACTTGTGGGTGACTGGACCTGATGGAGAAAAATGTTTTTACAGTAATAAATTAACTCGAGCAGGAGGTCGAATTTCTAATGATTTTACACAAGGATATGGTCCAGAAGAATTTATGATACGTAAAGCGAAACCAGGTTTATACAAGATTGAAGCACATTATTACGGGTCTTCTTCGCAAAGTGTTCTAGGAAAAGCAACTTTGAGTGTTCAATTCTTTAAAAATTATGGCACACCGCAACAAAAAAGGGAAGAAATAACACGTCGATTAAATGCTACGAATGAAGTTATCTATTTAGGTACTTTCAAGTTTTAGTAGGGTTTAATTTAGTTGGTTTATTTAATCTAAATCCAACAGCTAAAAGACTTTAAAAAGTGCATTTGAAACTGATTTTACATTCATTCTAAAATCAAACAACTCTTTACTTTTCGTTATTTGTTGTTGATTATTCTGAATCATTGAAAATCAATCCAAAGTAAACTTACAATATTTAATTACGTGTCCACGTGAGGTAAAAAGTTTTTCGTAGTAGGTTTTGATGTGAAAAATTGATTTAGTTTCTTCATCTAAATCTTCTGGAAGACTTCCGTATAAATCCCACGTTAATTCCAAACAATTGAAGTTATTTTCCTTGATTTGCTCTTCGGTATATTCAAAAAGTACATCGCTGTCCGTTTTTACATGGATGATTCCTCCGGGTTTCAAGATTTTTCTATATCGTTCGATAAATAGGGGAGAAGTCAACCTTTTGCGCGGTTTGTTGGGTTGTGGATCGGAGAAAGTCAACCAAATTTCATCGACTTCATTTTCTGCAAAGGAATTGGTGATGTAATCAATACGCGATCGCAAGAAAACTACGTTTTTCATCTCATTTTCTAATGCTTCTTTTGCACCAATATAAATTCGATTTCCTTTTAAATCAACGCCAATAAAGTTTTTGTTTTTGTAATGTTTTCCAAGTCCAACAGCGTATTCACCTTTACCACAGCCTAATTCAAGCACAATTGGATGATCGTTTTGAAACACACTTTCGCGCCATTTACCTTTTAATTCAAAGTCATGTTCTCTTTCAGGTTCAAAAACATTTTCAAAATCTTTAATTGCCGCAAAACGGCGTAGTTTATCTTTTCCCACGTTTATTATTGAATATTGCTGATGTTAACTTCTAAATTTTTCATTGCTTGGTCAACAATAGATTTAAGAATATTTTGTTGTGTGTTTTTAGATTTTAAAATGAAATATGCACTTTCCATATCCATCTCAAAATA
>JBILQY010000354.1:0-3354 GCA_044372955.1 Crocinitomicaceae bacterium
TACCATTCCTTCCTTCAAAGACAAAATTGGCAGAGAAATACATTAGAAAGTTATTTTTGGAGAGCACTCCTGAAGATCATTTTCGTGAGTTTGTAGGAATGAACTATTCCGAATATGTTACAAAAAGTAAGGAATTCGAAAAAAATGTAACTATTGGAGTAATAAAAAAAGAGAACCAAGAAAAGAGACTTACTTTTTTGAAAGAAAAAAGTATTCACTATATCCCGCTTGTTGAGGATAGAAAAAGTAAAGTTTATCAAACAGAATATCTTTTGATTACAAAATCATCTCAAACTGAGGCTGAGTTAAGAAAAGTTAAACAGCCACCCATAGAAATGACTCGAGATGAACTCAAAGCAACAGGTATAACTTGGGATTTGACACAAGGGGTAAAAAAATATCTTGTTTTTTATTTAGAGAATATAGAAGATGTTTTTGATATTACATCTGATGTAATTCCAATAAATTTCCGATACACAACACTAAGAGGGCTTAATATATTTAAAAAAGAATTGAATAGTAAAGCATTGTACTTAACTAATGAATCGTCTTACAAGCTATATACTACTCTTCAAAAAAAAGGTATTGAATTTAAAATTAAATGGCCTAAAAAAACGGAAGACAAAACGCTTGTAATTTTTAACTTGGCTATCGGACTTGAGGTAAAAAGCTCTGACCTATTTTCTTATTTAGAGTACCAATTTAAAGGGAAATTGATTACTTTTTCTCATTTAATGGATGAAATTAATTTCATCAGGGATAAAAAATCCATGTCCGTCATTTGATAAGGAATTCAATCTTAAAAGAACCTACTTAAAAAAGTTACTCCTGTTCAGTTCTCGGATTGTCGAAACGCTTTAAATATTTTGCAACAAATCAACCTTTCCATTTATTCCTCAATTTTCATAGGTCTTCGGCTACTTGCAACTTTGAATTTTTCTGTTAAAACTCGAAATTTTCTCTTAATTTTTAAGCTATAAATTGGCAAATTTTCCCAAAATTTTCACTATCTTCAATAGATAAAACTTGGAATTAAGTCTAAAAGTGAATTGTGAACGCAGTGCGGACGCAATTGTATTGATTTGAAAATAAGGGTGATAAGTTAAAATTGGTTATGGTAGAAATAGAAAACAAAACATTATTACATTCCATCATTTCATTGATTGAGGAAACCAGAGAAAGCGCCATTCGTTCAGTTGATTTTCACAAAGTTCAATTGAATTGGTACATTGGTAAATTTATTTTTGAAGAGGAACAAAATGGAAAAGATCGTGCTGAATATGGCAAATATTTGATAAAATACCTCTCAAGAAATTTAGAACCATCTTATGGGAGTAGTTATTCTACACGTAATTTGTATTTTTTTATTCAGTTTTACAAGGCTTTCCCAATTGTGAACGAGCTTCGTTCACAATTGAACTGGTCTCAATATAGACTGTTGTTACGAATTGAAAATCAAGATAAAAAAGAATTTTATATAGCTGAAAATATTAAAAATCATTGGTCATCAGTACAACTTGAACGCCAAATTAATAGTAACCTATTCGAACGTTTATTATTGAGCAACGATAAAGAAAATGTCTTGGCAGTAGCACGAGGAGATCGAATGCCCTCTGAAGCAAGAGAAATCATTAAAGACCCAATGAATCTTGAATTTTTAGGTTTAAAACGAGAAAGTGCTTATTATGAAAAGGATTTAGAAACGGCGATAATTACGCATTTGCAAGAATTTCTTTTAGAACTTGGAAATGGGTTTTCATTTGTTGCTCGTCAGAAAAGGATACATATCGAAGGTGATGATTTTTTTGTGGATTTGGTTTTCTACAATCGACTTTTGCAATGTTTTGTGATTGTGGAGATAAAAACGCAAAAACTAACCCATCAAGACATCGGCCAATTACAAATGTATGTCAACTATTACGACCGAATAGAGAAATTACCGCATGAAAATAAAACGATTGGAATCTTACTTTGCGCTGGAAAAAATGATGGCGTTGTAAAATTTACTTTACCTGAAAATGAGAAAAATATTATCGCAAGTCAGTATAAAATCTATCTCCCAACTGAGGAACAATTATTGAAAGCGATTTCAATAGAATTTAAAAATATACAGGAATAAGTTATCTGTTTATCTTTTAAGCTCAACAAATTTGAAACAATTCCTATTTTTTTCACCAATATCTTTTAGACAACCAAATTTCCTTATTTTCGGCGAAAAAAAAATCATGAATCCATTTTCTGTAGAATTAGCCAAGTTTAAAGAGGAAATTTTCCTTGTTCAAAATGACATTAAAAGTGCTTATTATGAACGTGCAATTGCAAGGTTGAATGAGTTAGTCATCTTACACCCATCTCAAGCAGAACCTTTGTATGAATTAGGAAAAATGGCTTATAATTTTTGGCGAAATGACGAAGCTGAAGATTTTTATATCCGTGCATTAAAAGCTGATCCAGAGTATTTTCCAACTTACACACAGTATGCATTGATTTTAATTAAAGCACAACGTTTTGATGAAGCGGAAGGTCTTTTGGAAAGTTCAAAAAAGCTTATCAATCGTGAAGACGCCGATGTTTATTTCTATTACGGAATGTTGTATCAACACAAAGGACAGTTAGAAAATGCAATCTCAAGCTACAAAAGTGCAATCAACGTAAGTATCAACGAATCACAAATAGACTTAAACTTAAAATTTATCCGCGCTTGTATTGAGTTAAGAGGATGGGAGTAGGAATTAGTATTGCGGAATGAAAGATTGAAGACTAGCTATTAAGTTATTTTTCAATCTACAACTTTTTAGTCTGTAATTGTTAGTCAACTTTTTTATACCGTTAAAATACTACAAAATAAGTAGTTTAAAACTTTCAAGTTCTGCTTAAAATCAGTTTTAACAACGAATGAAACATTGATTTTTAACTTTTACTTTCAGCATAATTTTTCAACAAATTGTTCGTTCTAACAGAAAAATATAACTATGTCTAAAATCCTAATTTCATTTCTATTTCTTACTTTAACGATAAATGGATTTTCTCAAAAAAGCGGTAAGTCGCCCATTTTTTTCGCTGAACCAATTATGATTGACAGTTCATCAACAGTTATCATCCCCACAAAATACGATTCAGATTTATTGTCTTCCAGTAAGTTAGCTATTTGGAATTCATTTTATGCCAATATTATTTTCTACGATTTCAATACAGATAATTCAAAGCGACTTTTTAAAGATGATACCTTCATTAAAAGTTTCTCCAATCAAGTTACAAATTACCGCTATGACAGAAACACAAAAAACAACAACATAAGTAGTAATTGGGTGTTTTATTTTGTTACCCAGGATGATTTCAATAAAAGCGGTAAAA
>JBILQY010000358.1:0-3323 GCA_044372955.1 Crocinitomicaceae bacterium
CAGCATCAGAATATTGATCGGATTCTGGATATAGCTTGATGAAATAATCAAAAGATTCGATTGTATTTAATCTCTTAGCATATTCAAAAGCAAGAATATTTCTTTGGGAAATAGCTTCAATTTGTTGTTTTTGAGCATCACTAAATTGTTGTATAAAATAATCATACCCTTCAATTGTATTTTTACTTTTAGCAATATCTAAAGCAAAGTCAAAGGAAACGTTTCGATAGTAAAGAATCGTATCAGTAATGATTCCTTCTTTCACATATTTCTCTTTATCTTTAACGCTCAGCATATAAAATTCAGAAAGTGATTTATTGAATGATTTCACTGCAATTTCAGGACTGAATTTTTCAAATTTTTTCTGATTATATAAAACGCCTTTCAAGAAATGAGCTCGACAGTTTGTGGAATCTTTAGTTAATTGCTTGACAATTATACTTTCTAATTTGCTGAATTTTTGCTTTTGAATCAGTTTGAACTCTTTGGGTTGAGCAACCACCAAAAAAGTAAAAAAAGTAAAGGCAATAATTAATTTACTTTTAATGAAAACTCCTTTTGTTAATTTCATTCTTTTTATTTCTAATTTAATTAATACATTTATCTAGTTTAAATCACAACACTCAATAAAATCAACATAAGAACAATAGATCCATAGATGATTATTAGTTCTTTATTTTCAGATCTTTTTGCAGCGTCACTTTTTTTACTTTGCTTTTCTGAAGACTGTGCAGTTAGTTTAGAACCAAATATTTTTAATTCCCATTCAACATTTTGCTTATTCCCAACCCAAACAACATCTCCTCTTTTCAGTAGAACTGGATATTGAATTCTTGTTCCATTTACAAAAGTTCCGTTGGTTGAATTGGTATCTGATAAAAAGACATTCATTTCTGGATCTACAAAAATTTCAGCATGGTATCTTGAAACGCTTTGATGATCAATGTGAAATTCATTATCAGGTATTCGACCTATTTTATACATTGTTGGAATTTGACTCATTCTTTATTTAATTTTCATTGAGTCTTTCCTTTTTAAAGCCCAGTAAATTCCTACAAAAAATAAAATTGAAAGTGCCGTAATTACAATAAAATCTAACTTCATTGTAAAAGCATATTCCTCAAACCAAGTTTTGTATTTCGGATGAAAACTCTTCTCTAACTCTTGTATTGAATTTACAGTTGTGTCTTTAATTGGAATATCACTAGAGGAATTTATTGGAGAAAATTGAGACATATCTGGCCTTTGAACCAATACGTTTTTTTGAATATTACAAAATCCTTCATTCCCCCAACGTGACAAAGTGAGATAACTTAAAACCTCAACAAGTACATTATCAATTTTAGCTACAGCCCCAGCCAACATTATTTGAGGAATCAAAGCGATTGGAACCAATGTCATCACCTTTTCTGTGGTTGATACAATAGCTGAAAGTAACAAACCCATCAGTGAAGCTGCAATGGAAATAGATAGCATCCAAAGGAAAGTTACCAAAGGAGCATCCCACTTAAGATCTGTGCTTTGAAATCTAAGATAAATAATCATTGAAAACAAAAATGCTTGAATTGCAGCAAAGGTTCCAAGTACTGATATTTTCGATAATATATAAGCTAATATCCCCTGATTAAACATTCGTTCACGTTTGTAGATTGCTGATTCACCTACAATTTCTCTCGCTGCATTATTAGTTCCAAACCAAACCGCAGAAACAGCCATTAAAAAAGGAACTGCTGGAGTAACTTTGTTGAAAATAAGACAAATCAATCCAGCAATTATAGGTGCTTGTCCAATTAAAATAGAAGTATTGATTTTATCGTTCAGTTTAATATTAAAATAACGAATTGTCAACCAATAAAGCTGTTTGAAAAAATTAGCGTTCCTTGTGTTGTTTGGTTCACGTAACTTGCTTTTAATACTTGTTAATGGTGGATGTGCTTGCTTGTGCTGATTGATCCATTTTTTTGCTGCAGGCAATGCCAATTGTGCATACACCTTTATCGTATCCTTAACACTAAAATAAGATAAATAATTAGAGGTATCTCCATGATAAACTTTGTGTCCACCTTCAGCCATGAAAATGACTGTATCCATATAATTTAAATCTTCTGGCTTATGAGTAACCATAATTACTGTCGTTCCTTTATTGGAAAGATTACGTAATATTTCCAAAAACTCCTCTATTGTCTGCGGATCTAAAGGTGAAGTCGGTTCATCTAAGAATAAAATTAATGGGTCTGTAAGAATTTCAACGGCAATAGAAACTCTTTTTCGTTGTCCACCACTGATTTTTCCAACTAAATTTTCTCGGATATGTCCAATGTTCAAATCCTTAACGACTTGATTTATTTTTTGCTGAATGAAATTTTCATCTGTATTATCTAAACGCAATTTTGCAGCATAATACAGAGATTGTTGAACGGTTAATTCACGATGAACAATATCATCCTGAGGAACATACCCAATTTGCGTTTTTAGGTAATCATAATTTTCATTTAACTCTAACCCACTGATATAGACATTTCCACTACTTGGTGGAGCATCTCCATTTAAGGCTTTCAATAATGTTGATTTTCCACAACCCGATGGGCCCATAACAGCAAGAAGCGACTTGCTTGGTATTTCAAAACTGCATTCGTGCAATCCAATTAATCCACTGTCAAATTGCTTAATTATTCGTTCAGCACGAATCGCAACTTCTTGAGATAAATCTCTTAAAACACCACTTAATGAAAGTTGAAAACGACCAATGATTATTATGTCATTTTTTGAAATTCGCTGAGAACCATTTAGTCGCTTTCCGTTTATGTAGGTTCCATTCGTTGAATTTTGATCTAAGATAATAAACTCATCAATGCTCTTTTTTTCTATCGTGGCGTGCTGACGACTTATTGAGGTATGATTTAAAACAACGTCATTATCATCACTTCTACCAATAGAAATGATGTTTTTTGTTTTGAACTTTTCTAAAATATTGGTATTCGTAATGTTACTTGCACTTGAGTGATTCTGAGAGTTTTGATTTACACTTAGTTGATAGGCGTCTGGGTTAAAAACTAATTTTATTCCTTGTTCTCTAGCAAATCGTAACTGATCTGTTGTTCTGATTTGGTAAGGAACGCCTTGTTCTAGTTTTCGATCATTTAAAAAAGTACCATTTGAACTTCCTAAATCAATAACAAATAAATTTGAATTGGCATCAAAGATTAATTGTGCATGTTGCTTTGAAATAACTGTTTTTTCCAAGCAAATTTGAGCTGATGAGTCCCTGCCAATTACAACTTCCGCTGGAGAACCATAAACAAATGCAAATTTTGAGATTAACT
>JBILQY010000360.1:0-3289 GCA_044372955.1 Crocinitomicaceae bacterium
AGCCTGCATTTAGGTAATTCATTGTCCGCATTTAAGCGGGAAATTAATAAATAAACTTTTAAACGGATTAAAAAAACTTTCGCCAAAGGGCGTAAGAACAGAAAACTATTGTCTAATAATTTGCTCCAGTAAGAGCATAAAAAAATAATATTATGGAAATAAAATCATCACTCCTAAAGGATGTTTTAAACGAAACACCTCAAACAAAAATAATCACAAGTCAATATCTTACACCATCGTCATTTGCATACGATATCCTACTATTTAAGTACGATAGCAAATTCAAACGATATGAATTATCAGGAATTTATCACGAAGGAGTTCGTGCATTCTTGACTTCAAAAGGTATTTACAAAAGATACATCAATAAAGAAAAAGCAATTTTAATAAGACAACAAGGTTGTTTTATTGAAGAAGTTTCTTCGGAAAACATCAAAGACATTTTTCAAGACTACATTTATTCAATCGAGCAAGATTTATTATTTGAATATAACCAAGTGGAATATCCAGTGCCAGTTGAAGCAATAAGAAACGTATTCCTAAAACAATCAAATCTGTTTTTTAATGATAAATGGTTAGAGCATTTGGAAGAGCACAAAACACCCATACTTAAAGACACGAAGAAATTTTGCTATGTAGTATTTAAAAATTGTTACGTTCAAATATCCAATAAAGATGGAATTGAGGTATATGACATTGAAAATCTATCGGAAAAATGCATTTGGAAATCTCAAAGAATTGAACGTGATTTTATATTTACAGATGATATTAGTAAAAACCCATTTGTTCAATTCGCTGAAAATGTAACATCAGGGATAGATAAAAGATTTGATGCTCTCAGAAGTGCATTTGGCTATTTGATCCATAATTTCTTTTCCCCTGCTGATGGCAAAGCAATTCTGCTATATGATGAAGCATTAACTGACAAGATGAAACCAATGGGCGGAACAGGGAAAGGATTATGTGCAAATGCACTATCTCAAATTCGTTCGCAGGTAAAAATTGATGGCAAACATTGGGATGCAGCAAATCGGTTTAGGTTTGAATTAGTTAAGCCTGGAACTCAAATTGTTTGGATAGATGAAACAAAGCCCGATTTCAAATTTGATTCACTGTTCTCTTGCCTTACAGATGGTTGGACGATAGAAAGAAAATACCTGCCTCAATTTTTCATTAAAGCTGAAGACAGCCCAAAGGTTTTGATTTGCAGCAATACAATAATTACAAATATTGGATCTTCAAATAAGAGAAGGCAATTCATTATAGAACTCAATGATTATTATAGTAAGAAAATAAAAACAGGTTCAGAAAAACCAATAGAAGATGAGCATGGCTTATTATTTAGTGAGCAATGGTCCTCAATTCAATGGAATGAATTTTACTCCTTTATGCTTGAATGCGTCCAGTTCTATTTCAAGGAAGGTCTTACTACCTATGAATTAAAAAACGTTTCCAATAATCTTTTACAGCAGAAAACGAATATTGATTTTGTTGAGTGGTGCAAAGGAAAGGACTTTAAAGAGAATGCCTTATACAATACGAAAGAGTTATTTGATGAATTCAAAAACACCTATTTTGGTGAAGATTCCGAATTCAAACAAAGGTCTTTTACCAACTGGTTATCCATTTATGGCTCCACGAAAGGATTAAGTTTTATCAATAAAACCTCTAATGGAGTTTCCAAATTCTGTTTTTCTAAGAATTAAGAATTTGCCATTATTGCTTACGGGGGTATCTCTTTGACTTTTAACTGATATTACACATATACCCATAAGGAGTATGTGTTGATTCTTAATTCTAAAACTATATGCAATTATCATCATCCGAAATATTATTCATCACACATATTAGAACCTTGCAGCTCAAAAAACAATCCACTCGTAAGATATTGGAGCCTGTCTTTGTTTCACTTCCATCCAAGGAAATTAAAGCGAAGTACTTTCCCAAAGAACTTGATTCTCATTTAGAAAAATTGAAGAAAATGGGTGAAATTCAAGTTGAAAGTGTTACAAGTGCTAAAGGTCATAAATACAACAAGTACAAAGCTCTCAAAGATGGCCTGATTGATTTTAATCTATTAGATGGTAATTCAAGAAAATTAAATCCTTTAGAATTAATGATCAAAAGCCATTTAAGATGGGTGACAATTCAGCCAGGTTCAGATATAACACTATATTTTGAGCAATTTTTAAAGTATAAACATAAGCAGTTAGATAAATTTTTTCTTGTAGATAATTTTTCAGGGAGAATTCACTCCCCTATTACAAGTCTAAAAGGTTCATTAAGAAGAGATTTACTTATTAAAGGTGAACCTATTGTTTCATTGGATATTGCTCAAATACAGCCTATGTTACTTTCAAACATTTTAGATGAAAATATCGGTCAAAACGAGTTTTCGGAGTGGATTAATCAAGGAGAGGATATTTACCTAAAATTCAAAGAAAAATTAAATCTATCAACCAGAGAAGATGCAAAAACCAAGTTTTTTGAAATAACGTTTGGTATGTCGAATAAACGGTTGGGAGAAATGTTCGGTAATTCAAACTGGATTACTTGGATTAATTATGTCAAATCACAACTCTTGCCACAAAACCCAAATTCAAAAGTCAAAAACCATTCAAACTTAGCTTGGCTTCTTCAATCAACAGAGGTTCGTATAATGAGCATCATTTGGCAGAAACTTGTTGATAACGATATAATTTTTCTAACTGTACACGATGAAATTATCGTTCGTGAATCAGATGCAGAAGAAACCTACAAAATAATGGAAGACGAATTAAAACTTCACTTCCCCACATTCAAAATAAATAAGAAGGACCAAAATAGTATTATCGATTGTGTTTATATCACGAGCAAGCTTAAGAAGTTAAATTGCGGGCTATTGTATTCAGAAGATGAATTTTTAAACAAACACCAATTCAGTATTGCTGAATTCACTTTTATGCAAGAAAACAAATTGATTTTAGAATTTGACGACCTAAACTATTCCTTGAATGTCCCTTAAAAGCTTGATTTAGTAGTCTCCACTAACTGTTGCTATGCTATATGCACCATAACTTGTATTAGAGGCAACAACTTGCCCGTCTCGATATATTTTAACAGTTACACTCCCACTTGAACTATTATTTTGAGCCGATAAATACAACCAACGTGTTCCAGTTTGAGACCAACTATAATACCAACCATTAGATACTGAACTCCATTGTTGCGTATTGTCGTCTGTATTTTGAATAGTTACGCTATAACTTCCCGATGTTCCTGTTACCTCATATTTATATTGAGAAGATGA
>JBILQY010000361.1:0-3286 GCA_044372955.1 Crocinitomicaceae bacterium
TCTTGGTAAAATTGGAATTTGTTTTAACTGTTCATCAATTTGAATCCCTTCACTAAGAGGAAAAGAAAAATGAAAGCCTTTTTCAGACAACAATTTGTAAGGAGTATTCTTAGAAGTTGAATTATTCGAAACCTTAATTTTCAATTGCTTTTTTTGTACCGAAACAATGGAAGTTTGAACTATTTTTTTTTGTGCAAATGATAGAATTGCGATATCACTTTTTGATTTTAAATGATAATTGAATGATTTATTTTTAGAAAATTCGCTTTCTAATGCACTGATTTGTTTTAAATCTCCTTCAAGAATAAAGAATTTTTCTTTTTCAGTTTCGAAATAAGGAATGTTGACCTTACCATTGATCCCTTTTCGAGTGGATGGAATGCGGAGAACGGAATATGATTGATTTTTACAATTTAAATTAATCAATTCAATTGGGGCAGATAAATTGATGTTAAAATCTGCTATTGAAGATTCATTATCCGTTGTGTTCTCAGCAAGTGATTTTAATTTTTCAAAAACAGCTTTGTCTTTGGAAACAAACAATTCGTTGAACACAATTTTTTTTAATAGCTGAACACTTTCTATTCTTGTATATTGTTGCGTCGTGTTCGGAAGTGAAATTTCAATTCCTTTTTTTGTAGATTTTTCTTTGCTAGTTATAGAATGGACTGAAAAAAGAATCAATCCAAAAATCACAAAAACACTAATTTCTTTTAGTTTATTCATTGTAAAGTAAAGGTACATCAAAGTTGAATTGATTACTTTTGAAGATGAAAAAAAATATAGCAAGATTTCTATTTCGTCTTTTTGGTTGGAAAATTGATGAAAGAGGTCCAGAAGTTCCTAAAGCTGTTATAGTTGTAGGTCCACATACATCTAACTGGGATTTTATTATTGGAAGATTATCATTCGTTTTGTTTGGATTAAAAGGAAGATACTTAGTTAAAAAAGAATTGTTTTTTCCCCCTTTAGGTTGGTTGTTAAAGGGGATTGGTGCAATTCCTGTAGATAGAAAGAAGAAAAGTAACCTAACGGAAGAAGCTGCAAAGTTGTTTGACAAAGCTGATTCACTTTACATCGTTTTTTCTCCTGAAGGAACGCGCAGTTATAATCCTAACTGGAAAAAAGGTTTTTACTACATCGCTCAAAATGCAAACGTTCCAATTTATATCTGTTACATGGATTATAAAACTAAAACAGGTGGATTCCATTCTTATTTTTATCCAACAGGAGATGCTGATAAGGATATTGATTACATTAAAAGCATCATGAAAAATTACCAAGGTCGTTTTCCTGAAAAAGGAATCCGTTAGGAACCGCCAGTTTTTTTGATAGTATTGGTTTTTTTGTCATAGCCATAAGGGCAGTGTTTACATCCACTTTTACAGCAATAACCACGTTTTAAATGGTATTTTTCTGTAAAAACTATGTATCCTTCTTCACTTAAATAATAATCTTCAGAATTTAAATTTGAGCGTTTTGAGAAAGCAGAAAAATCGTCAGACATCTTAGGGTTATGGATTGGATTAATGGTTATATAGAAAGGTCAAAAATAGAAACATTCGTTTATAATGACCTTAACGATTTGAAATGTAAATTGTTCGTGAAAAGAGACGATTTAATTCACAATGAAATTTCTGGAAACAAACTCCGAAAATTAAAGTACAATTTGAAGTACTGTTTTGACAATTCTTTAGCTGGAATTATAATCCTGTTCTTCAAAGATGTACCGAACTCGGGATGGATCTAGTTTTTCTTGAACGTTCTTATTTTTCGAAAATTAAAAAGGAAGAAGGTATCGTTGAATGGAAAGGTGAGAAATATTTGTCAATTCCAGAAGGCGGATCAAATTTGAATGGAGTAGAGGGGTGTAAGGAAATTGTTTTTGACTTGGAAACAGATTTTGATTATTACTGTCTTGCTCAAGGTACTACTACCACAAGTATCGGTTTGGCGCATGCAATTCCAAATGATGCAAAGTTAATTGTTGTTCCAGTTATAAAAGGGTTTGATAGCAAAAGTGAAATGATAAAAATTATTGGTGAACAAGAATTCCAAAAAATAGAGCACAAATTGATTGTTTTAAATGAATACCATTTTGGAGGTTATGCTAAATCAGATGAGGTTTTGAATCAATTTGTTCAAAGATTTAATCAACAAAATTCTTTTCAAATAGAGCCAACTTATACGGGGAAAGCCATGTTTGCTTTGGTAGATTATTTAAAATCGAAAAATTTACGCAATAAAAAAGTCCTCTTTGTTCACACAGGAGGACTTTCGAATTGGAAAAATTAATAACCTATTTGAGTTTAGTTCTTGATGAAGATTTTTTGTATAAATGCATTGACTTAAAGTAAACTTCAATCGCACCAACACTTGCAGTTGCTTGACTTAAGTAGGATAAGTTAGCATCAAAAGCTAAACCAAATTTAATTCCTTTGATTTTGAAACCAAATGTTGTTATCAAGGCATCATTGTGACGGTAGTAAAAACCATAGTTCACACACGTTGTTTTGTTGATTGTTGTAATTTGAGAACTTTCTTTAAGAATGTGTTCGAATGTCATCCCTGTTATAAGGTTATATCCTGTTCCTGTTTTAAAATAAAGTAAGCTTGGTTGTAATCTCAAATCTTTTTTTCTACTTGTGATATCTGCACCCAATTGAACAACAGATTGCATATAGATACGGTCTCCACCGAAAGAGAAATTAACTTTTTGTCTTGTCAAATGGTTTAAAGCTAAACCACCATAAAAACGTGTTTTGTTTCTCATTGTATATTGGTAAAAAACTCCAGCTCCTAAATCAATAGATGCATAAGAATCATTTAATCCAATTTCAATATCATCTAAATTAATAAATTGACTACCGTTCCATTGGTTTTCAAATGTTTGAGCGTTTCTATCCAAAGATTGTTGGTAGAAACCTGGTGCAATTCCAATTGAAACTTTATTATTTCTGTCTAATGACAAAGTATAGTTTATTGGAATTGAAATATTAGTTGTCATTAATTTTGCAGTACCAGTTTGGTCATTCAAAGCATTTAAACCAATTCCAAAGTTGTTGTTACCACTAAATCCATCGGGGATTTTAAATTCAGCAGTTAAGGTATTAGTTCTTAGACCAATTCCTGGTTCAGGGATTGTTAACCATTGACTTCTGAAGTTAGTGAAAAATCCATAATCTTCATCACCAGTTGCTATGGCCGCTGGATTATAAAGTACAGGTGACTGATACCAGGTGCTTATGTTTCTATCCTGCTGCGAAAAAACACCTGCAGTAAGTAA
>JBILQY010000417.1:0-2774 GCA_044372955.1 Crocinitomicaceae bacterium
TTTACCTGTGTTATTACTTTTTGGTGTTTTTTTACAGTTAGGCAAAAGAAATCTAAGCAGAAATTTTGAATGTTAAATTATGAGAATAATTAATCATTAACCATTTAAAATTAAACATTCATTTTCGTAGCTTGTTTCTAAAGCATGTATCAACTTAAAAGAACACAATTCGTAAAAACCGACATCAAGACTTGTTGGGACTTTTTCTCGCGACCAGAGAATTTAAAAAAAATCACTCCAGAATACATGGGCTTCGACATCAAAGTTGATTTGCCAGAAAAAATGTATGAAGGTTTGATGATTGAATATACGGTTCGACCTTTGTTTGGCATTCCAATGTCGTGGATAACGGAAATTAAAACAGTTAAAGAAAATGAGTTTTTTGTGGACGAACAACGAAAAGGACCTTATACCATTTGGCACCACGAACATCATTTTAAAGAAGTGAATGGTGGTGTTGAAATGACAGATATTGTTTCCTATGAAATTCCTTTCGGTTTTCTTGGGAAATTGGCACATCCACTAATTGTAAAAGGGAAGTTGGAGGAAATTTTCAAACATCGTTTTGCTCAAGTAGATAAAATCTTTAACGAGCGTTAAATTTTGTTCATAATTCAATTCAAACCTACTAAAGCTTAACTTTACATTTAATGGAAAAAGAAACAGTCATAAAAGTCGAACACCTCGCTAAGAGTTTCGGTAGTTTTCAAGCAGTTAAAGATGTTTCATTCACAGTTAGTAGAGGCGATGTTTTTGGTTTTTTGGGTCCAAATGGAGCTGGAAAAAGTACCACCATTCGCTGTTTGCTTTCTTTGATTAAACCGAATGCTGGAAATATTGAACTTTTCGGAAAATCGTACACCAATAGTCGCTCCGAAATTTTATCTAAAATTGGTAGCATTATTGAAAAACCAGATTTCTATAAATACCTTTCGGCTCAGAAGAATTTAGAGATTTTTGCGCGTATTTCTGGTGCTTCTGTTTCTAAGTCAAAAATCGGTGAAATGCTTGAATTTGTTGGTCTTGCAGGTAGGGGAGGAGATAAAATTGGCGGTTTTTCCCATGGTATGAAACAACGTTTGGGAATTGCTCAAACCTTGTTACATCAACCCGATTTAATCATTTTAGATGAACCAACAACAGGGCTTGACCCACAAGGAATCGTTGAAATCAGAAATTTGATTTTGCGCTTGAAAAACGAGCAAAACAAAACGATTTTACTTTCATCGCATCAACTTTCTGAAATTGAATTAATTGCCAATCGAATGGTGATTATCAATAAAGGAAAATCAATCGTTGAAGGGGAAGTGCAGGATTTATTGAATGCTCAAGAATTAGTAGTGCATCTTGAAGTTGATGCTGTTGAAAAAGCGAAACAAGTGATTTCAACCCATTTCAGTAACGCTCAATTTGTAGGAGAAACAGCCACTGAATTAGAGGTTGCTATCGAAAAACAACAAGTTCCAAATTTGAATAAAGCCTTGATTGAGAATGATGTGCAAGTTTTTGCTTTAGAGCCTAAACGCAAGTTAGAAGATTTTTTCATGAAAATAGTTCAATCCTAATGTTACTAAAAAATACATATAACGAATTTGTAAAAATTCTTGCTAAACCCAGAAGTTACTTGGGCATTGGCGCTTTAACATTATTAATTGCAGTGATTTTGTTTGCGATGAAAGCGGATGGAAGTTCATTCATTTCTTTTGTAACGTCCTCTTTTGAACAAACGCTTTCTTTCAATGGTAACATATTGAATGGAAACCTAATTGCGTTCATCATTCTCCAAATGTTGATTATTCATATTCCTTTATTGGTTGCTTTGGTTACTGGCGACTTAATTTCGGGCGAAGCAGCAATGGGAACGGTCAGAATGTTGGCAAGTAAACCAATTTCGAGAACGAGTATCGTACTTTCAAAATTCATTGCTGGGGCGGTTTATACTTTAATCTTAACAATTTGGCTTGGATTTTTAGCCTTGATTGTTTCGAAATGGATTTTTGGAACAGGCGATTTGATTGTCTTAAATAGCGATGGTTTAGTGATTTTGCAAGAACAAGATATTATGTGGCGTTATGGCTTAGCGTTTATCGTTGCATTTCTTTCTTTGTTGACGATTTCAACTTTGTCAATTTGTCTTTCAGCATTTGCAGATAATTCAATCGGACCAATTGTTTCAACGATGGCAATCATAATTCTGTTCACTATTATTGGTTCGTTGGATGTTTCTGTTTTTGACACAATTAAACCTTATCTTTTTACCACGCACATGGCTTCTTGGAGAAGTTTCTTTGAAGATCCAATTCCAATGAGTAAAATCATTCAATCAGTTGTTATATTGCTAGCGCACAATGTGATATTAGTTGTGGTTGCAATCATTAAATTCAATAAAAAAGACATTACATCCTAATGAAGAAAATAATTCTATTCAGTGCTTTTTTACTTTTGACTTTGAGTTCAAAAGCACAAGAAGCTGATGCAATTTTGGCAAAAGTGGTTGCGAAAATTAATGCAGTTAATGATTATTCTGTCGATGCAAACATCAAAGCAGACATTCCTTTAATCAAGATTTTACCTGTAAATGCAACGATTTACTTCAAGCAGAAAGACAAATTTAAAGTCGTTTCTAAAGGAATTGCCATTTTACCTAAACAAGGTTTTACAGACATGAACACGTTTTTAGCGAAGAAAAGTGCGTACATGGTGGTTGAAAGTGGAACAAAAACGATTGGCGAAATTAAAACGACGCAATTAACAGTTATTCCGACTGGCGATAA
>JBILQY010000366.1:0-3225 GCA_044372955.1 Crocinitomicaceae bacterium
ACTTTTTTCTCCATAAAATAAGCAAAAACTCTTGCCATTCCACAGTTGGCTATGAAATCAGGGATTAAAGCCAAGTTAGCATCTGCTTTTTCAGCAATTGATCCAAAGAAAATTTCAGGGTCAGCGAAAGGAACATTTGCACCAGAAGAAATCACTTTAACTCCAGCACTTAACATTCTATTCAATTGGTCTTCAGATATCATACGGCTTCCTGCACAAGGAATGAAAACGTCCGCGCTTAAATCCCAAATTTTTGAATTGATTTCATCATAGCTCATTAAGTTTAAATGCACCAATTCGTTTCCGTTTTTATTGAGGAACAATGCTTTTATTTCTTCAAATGTAAATCCATTCTCATTGATCAATCCACCAACTCTATCAATAATCCCAACGACTAATGCACCATTTTGAGCTAAATAATAAGCTGCTGCAGAACCAACATTTCCCCAGCCTTGAACGATTACTTTTTTACCTTTTAATTCTCCTCCCCAAATATCAAAATAATGGCGAATAGATTCTGCTACTCCATATCCTGTGATCATATCTGCCACAACGTATTTTCTTGCTGAATCAGGAGTGAACAATTCATCTTCAATTAGCTTCAGAACTCCTTGACGTAATTGACCAATTCTATTTATTTTTTGTGATTCTTTTGGTTGAAAATGCCCGTTGAAAACACCTTCTTGCGGATGCCAAACACCACAATCTTCTGTAATTGGAATTACTTCGTGTATTTCATCTACATTTAAGTCGCCACCAGTTCCGTAATAACTTTTTAATAATGGAGAAACGGCAGCATACCAGCGACGCAAAACACCTTCTTTACGTGGGTCTTTTGGGTCGAAGTTGATTCCAGATTTTGCACCTCCAATTGGTGGACCAGCAACTGTAAATTTCACTTCCATCGTTTTTGCAAGTGATTCTACTTCGCGCTTGTCAAGTCCAACTCTCATACGGGTTCCACCACCAGCAGCACCGCCTCTTAACGAGTTGATGACAACCCAACCTTCTGCTTCCGTCTCAGCGTCTTTCCATTCAAAGACAATCTCAGGTCGTTTATTTTCAAATTTATGGAGTAAATCTTTCATTCAATTCTTATGTGAAATTCAGACAAAATTATAAAATTGAACGATTGAAGGCTTTTTTTCATTGATACTTACCAACAACTACAATGTGGATAAGTGTTATTTCTGCGCTTTATGAAAAATTCCTGAGCAAACTTCAGTTTCAGCACCTGTAACACTTTTAACGGTAGTAGTTTCGTTTCTTAAATAACGTGCTCCTAAAAAAGCAAAAACGATAGCTTCTTTGAAATCAATTATTTCTTTTGAAGGAACAAGCACTTCACCCTTAAAGAAAAATTTAATTCGTTCGATTAGAAAAGAGTTCTTTGCACCACCACCAGTAATATAAACCGATTTTATTTTTTCGTTATCTAAAACCCTGAGAATTTCAATGGTAGTAAATTCAACTAAGGTTCTCAGTTTATCTTCTAACTTTTCAATTTTGGAAATTATTGGGTTGAATTCACTTTCTAGCCATTCCGTTCCCAAAGATTTTGGTGGAGATTGTTTAAAATACGGCAACTTTTGAAGTTCTTCAATAATTCTGAGGTTGATTGTACCTTTTCGAGCAATTTCACCCTCTTTATCGTAAGATAGACCAATTGATTTCACAGCTTCGTTCATTGGTAAATTCCCAGCGCAAATATCAAACGCAATGATTTCATTGTTTTTTTTGAAGCTGATATTTGTAAAACCACCAATATTTAAAAATGCTTGAGCTTTTGAATGAAATAAATAGAAATCTCCAATAGGAACTAATGGTGCACCTTGACCTCCAGCAATTACATCCAAGGTTCTAAAATCGTTAATGACATCGATTCCTGTTTTAAAAGCTAAAGTAGATCCACACCCAATTTGATACGTAAATCCGTTTTGTGGTTGATGAAAAATCGTTTGACCGTGAGAAGCAATAGCATTAATTTGGCTTTTATCAATCTTGAAATTCTCAATAAACTCATTCACTTTTTCCGCATAAAAACTTCCTAGTTCTTTATCGAGCATTAAAATTTGTGGAACGGAAAAAGTCGTTGCGTTTTGCAATTTTGTTAAAAGTGATGATTCAAATGAAATTGTTTGATAGTTAAGTAATTCAAAATCAATAATCTCATCTTTAAAATTGAATATAACGTGTGCGATGTCTAAACCGTCTAAGGAAGTTCCCGACATTAAACCAATTATTTCAAGTTTATTCATGTTGAATTGCAATTTTAAAAGAGAATTTCGATTATTTTTGCCAAAATTAATTTAATTCGTCAAACTATGAATTTTGAATTGTCTGAAGAGCAATTGGCAGTAAAAGAAGCTGCTAGAGATTTTGCACAAAACGTATTGAAACCAGGAGTTATTGAAAGAGATAACTTACAAAAATTTCCAGCAGAACAAATTAAGCAATTAGCTGAACTTGGTTTTATGGGAATGATGGTTGATCCAAAATACGGAGGAAGTGGAATGGATACTTTGTCATATGTTTTGGCGATGGAAGAAATTTCAAAAGTTGATGCGTCAACGTCAGTGTGTATGTCAGTAAACAATTCATTGGTTTGTTGGGGATTAGAGAAATTCGGAACAGAAGAGCAAAAACAAAAATATTTAGTTCCACTAGCGAAAGGTGAGAAAATCGGCGCATTTTGTTTGTCAGAGCCAGAAGCAGGTTCAGATGCAACATCACAACGCACAACTGCTGTGGACATGGGAGATCATTACATTTTGAACGGAACGAAAAACTGGATTACAAATGGTTCTTCGGCATCTATTTACTTGGTAATTGCACAAACAAATGTGGAAGCTGGTCACAAAGGAATCAATGCATTAATCATTGAAAGAGGAATGGACGGTTTCATCGTTGGAGCAAAAGAAGACAAAATGGGAATCCGCGGAAGTGACACACATACTTTGTTATTCAACGACGTAAAAGTTCCGAAAGAAAATAGAATTGGTGAAGATGGATTTGGTTTCAAATTCGCAATGAAAGTATTGAGTGGTGGACGAATTGGTATCGCAGCACAAGCATTAGGTATTGCTGGTGGCGCTTATGAATTGGCTTTGGATTATTCAAAACAACGTAAGGCTTTTGGTAAAGAAATCTACAAACACCAAGCGATTGCTTTCAAATTAGCTGATATGGCAACTGAAATTGAAGCAGCGAAATTGTTGGTTTATA
>JBILQY010000367.1:0-3219 GCA_044372955.1 Crocinitomicaceae bacterium
TCTTCTGAAAATCTGTGTATAACGTTCCAACCTTTGCTTAGCGAAGTTCCACCTTTGAAAATCAAGGCGTTTGCACAATCCATTGAGAAAATCACGGATAAGGTATGTACTACCCACCAATCTTTTTCTGCGGCTGATGAAGAAGGCAAGCCGATTTGTCGGCTTGTTTCTGTAAACAATCTGATTTTGGTTTCATCGGGTAGCTGAAACCATTCTTGTAAATGTGTGAACTTATTCATTGTCTGTCATCAATTTTCGAATCCAAACAGGTGCTAATTGCAAATCGTGTTGCAAGTGTTTTGGATTTTCATTTTTCAAAATCTTCTTTATCTGTTTTATTTCTTCGGCTGTTGCTTGGTCTTTGCCGATTGTCCGCAATGCCTGAATTGTCAATGTGCTGATTTCGCCAACAAACGCCAAGTTTTTAGAGCTCGCTTTTTTAAATGTAATGGTTTGTTTCCCGATTTTGATTTTTCGTGCTGAAGTGTCGGAATAAAAAACAATATTCAAAGGAACTTGCATTGTCAAACCCAATTTATACATTGCATAACTGCCTGTCGGTATTACGGTTGCTCTGTCCCTTTTCGCAATGGCAAACGCAATTTGCTCAATGCTCGGAAATACTTTTCCAATGTAATTATCAATTACAGGTCGAACATAAATACCTTGTGCAACTCGTTCTATTTCTCCCGATTTTACTAAGCGTTCCAATGCCTTGTTTGCCGATTTGCTGTTGGCAATTTTGGTAAAACTGTCCACAAAGAAAAGTGTTCCTCTTGGGCTTCGCTTTATCTGGTCTAATACTTGTATTTCAATGCTTTTTGACATTTTTACTCTTTAATCTTGTCGCAAATTTAGTAAATATTTGCGACAAGGAAACGAATTGAGAATGATGTTTCTATAAATGTTGAAACGGTTACTTTTCTGAATATTCATAAATGCTTTTCTCGCCAGATTTTAAAAACTCAAAGAAATTTAGTCCTTGATATTTGCAGGTTTGAAGTATAGAAAGTAAAATCAAGTGATGTTCTATATTTTTCTTTGTAAGGCTTTTACTGATTTTTTTTCTCCATTTAGCAAATGGCTTTATAGAGTGTTCTGCATTATTGTTGTTCCAAGGAATGCCATCGTGATTTAAAAACAAAAATAATTTTTCTTTATATTTGATAAATCGTTTTTGATATGAAATGGCTAAGTCAGATTCAAATTCTTGTAAGATGACTTTCTTGTAAAATTTTTCTACCTCTTTTTTATGCTTGTTCAAATGAATTTTTTTCAAACCATATTTGTCAATAGTTGCAATTATATTCCTTAGAAGGTTTCCAAATTCTGATATTATCTGTTTAAATTCTTCATCCAATTGATGTTTCATAAATTCTTCATTCAAATCACGAATCAGATGAACTAAACATTTTTGTTGTTCGCACTCCATAGAATCATATCCTGTATAAAAATCAGAAACTAAAACACCTTTAAAATCTTGTAATAATTCTTTCAAAAAATTAGGTTCTCGTGTTTCCCTGAATTGATAATAAACGCTATCATAATTTGCAAAAACCCATACATATCCATCAATTTCATTAATTCGGGCAATGGTTTCATCAATATGAATAAGTTTTGACTGGCTCATTTTCTTGATAATTTCATTGTACGTTTCTTCATTTTTTGTGGCAATAATTTCTTTGAAACGTGTCATTTGGGTTGCAGATGACTTTATAGAGAAAGAGTCTTTTAACACATTTACAATACTCTCTGTACTTAGTTTATATTGTATTTTTTGATTCACCGACCACAACATTAAATTATGTCCATAGGTTGGCAATCTTCTCATATCCTCTACCATAAAGTTTTTTCTGCATTTTTTGCAAAAGTATGCTCCACCTTGATATTCTATGACTTGTTTCTTTATTCCCGACTTCATAAATACCAAATCGATTTGTGGCTTTTTGCTACTTCTGATTATTTTAATGTCTTTGTTATTGCATTTTATACATTTATCAGGAAATAGGTTGATTCGTTTGTCAATGCGATTGTATTGCTTTGAAGTTTGTTTGGTTTTAGAAATGGCTGTATAAACTTTTCGTTCGGTTCGTTAAAATGTTCAAGAGCAAAAACAGTTACACCCCATTTGAAAATATTTTGCTGTTTAATACTATTTGCTAAAACCGTTTTGTCATTATTTTCGGAAAGTGAAATAAGCCATTCCTGAACTTTTATCAATGCCTTGCAATCTTCAATATTATAGGTCGTCAATTTTTCTTTCAGGTTGCTTGTTGGATTCAATTCCCAATTATACCTCCAAATAATGCTTAGCAGTCCCGATGCTTTTTCGTCTGTCCAATTAAATTCCAAATAGTTTGCTATATCTTTTAATCCGTTGGTGTATGTTGGAATGTATATATCGTTAGAAAATAGTGTAAGCACATTGAACGAGTTTTCAATGATTTTATTTATTCTGTTTTGATAGAGCGAAGGAAGTTTCTTGGCAATTCGTTTTAAAGTCTGAATTTCATAAGAACCGTAATGATAAAGAATAAAATCATTTTGAGTGTTCATCAAATCAATGAATTGTATGAAAATATCTTGTTGTTCGGTAGCATCATTTGCCCAAAACGAGTATTCTGTTGCTAAATTTTCCGTTTTGACGATTACTCCAATCAAGTAATAAAAATCTCTGTCTGGAATTCCCTCAATATCAAAAAATATTTCAGTTGTTTTTTTCTCTAGTTCAGGCAACTTTTGGATAAAAATTTTTTGTTCCCGAATTGCCAATGCCTTCAATTCAGGAAGAAACTTACGTCTTCGGTATGGATTTTTTTTTGGTCGAAAAGTATACGATAACTGCTTTACTGAAAAAATACCTCTGTTGTTTTTCTGTTCAATTTCTTTGGGTTTTAAATTTCCTAAAAGGCTCAAATCATCTCTTTATTTTAACTTTTCCGAACATATAGGGTTAAACTCACAAATTTGACAATGGCTGATTTTATAAAATAAGAGAGGTGTTTCACTTTTTTTGATTTGTTCAATCGTAGTAATGGCTCTCTTTATATCTTTTGCTAGGTTGCTCAATTTTACTTTTGTGCTTTTCTGCTGATTGCCAAATATTATTTTGGCTTCCTCAATTTTGAAATTGAAGTTTTGTTTTAGATAATGGGATTGTAACGCAATGAATAGTTTATCAGATTTTTGGACTTTCTCAAACGGAGAAATAAGAATAGG
>JBILQY010000368.1:0-3212 GCA_044372955.1 Crocinitomicaceae bacterium
CAGAACGCGTGTTTTTCCTGAGCCCGCACCTGCAATTACCATGGTTGCACCATATATATTCTCAACAGCCACAATCTGGCTTTCATTCAATTCATTCAAATAGGACATCAGGAAATTTTAATTACAATCAAAATTAAGAATTATTGCAAAATGCAAAATCTGTCCCATGAATGTTTTACGAACAATTGGGAAATTTGAAAGGATTCTTGTTGCTTCGTTTCAATTGAATAACTTTTATTTTCTGAAATTGCGCTTTTAAAATTTTAATTTTGCCACGTGAAAGATTGGAATACCATTTTTGAAATTAAAACTGAAGCTGACTTTGAAAAGATAGCTTTAGATGTTTTTGCGTTTCAATATGAAAATTGTGGGATTTACCGAAAATATGTTGATTTATTAGGGAAATTGGATGTGAATCATTACACTGAAATTCCATTTTTACCTATTGAATTTTTCAAGTCTAAAGAAATTATTTCACAGCCAAAGACGGGAAATGAAACACTTTTTCTCAGCAGCGGAACTGGAACAATTGGTCGAAGTAAACATTTTGTGAGTGATATAGCTATTTACGAGGCATCTTTTTCGAAGGCTTATCGCTTACTTTTTGGTCAAGCAACGGAACAAGTAATTTTAGCGCTTTTGCCTAATTATATTGAACAAGGAAATTCCAGTTTAGTTTACATGGTGAAAGAGCTGATTGCTGCCACAGAAAATGAACTTTCGGGATTTTTATTAAATGATTATCAGGAAGTTGAAAAGCGGTATCAAGAAGCAATAAATTCAGGAAAAGAAGTTGTTATTTTCGGTGTTTCTTATGCTTTATTGGATTTAGCTGAGCAAAAAATGAATTTAAGTAAAGCTAAAATCATTGAAACAGGTGGAATGAAGGGTCGAAGAAAAGAACTCACTAAAGCTGAACTACATGCGATTTTGTGTGCCGGTTTAGGAGTTGATTTTGTTTCTTCAGAATACGGAATGACAGAATTACTTTCGCAGGCTTATAGTTTGCAAGATGGAGTTTTTATCAGTCCACCTTGGTTGAGAATTCTTTTTCGAGATGTTTACGATCCATTGACATTAATTTCTGGCGAAAAAAGTGGGGGAATAAATGTAATCGACCTGGCTAACTTCAACAGTTGCTCGTTCATTCAAACCCAAGATTTAGGTCGAAAAACGGAAGAAGGCTTTGTCCTCGAAGGAAGAATTGATTTAGCTGATATTCGTGGTTGTAACTTAATGGTTGGGTAGCTTTCTAATTTTAATCAAACCCAATCAACCACCTTTTTCAACAATTCAATGGTTTTTGCTTCTTCTGAATTTTCTTTTGGTTGAACGTTATATTCCCATTTTGCCATTGGAGGCATACTCATTAAAATGGATTCGGTACGACCGCCTGAATAGATTCCGAATTTGGTGCCTCGGTCGTGCAATAAGTTAAATTCCACATAACGCGAACGTCTTGAAGCTTGCCAAGCTAATTCTGCTTCAGTAGCTTCAGTTACCGTTTTAAAATCTATTTGTTGACGGTAAAGAATTGGAAACAACTTTCCTAACTCAATACAAAACTCTAGGATTTTAGATTTTTCCAAGCCACAACTTTCATCTAAATGATCAAAGAAAATACCACCGATTCCGCGCGATTCTCCTCGGTGTGGCAAATGGAAATAAGTGTCAGCCCACGGTTTGAATGTGGTGTAAAAATCAATATGGTATAAATCACACAGTTGTTTCAAACCTTGATGAAAAAGTCGAGCTGCCTCTTCATTAATATAATGCGGTGTTAGATCAATTCCACCTCCAAACCAATAAGTTCCATTATCTAATTCGAAATAACGCACGTTCATGTGAATAATCGGATGGCGCGGATGAAAAGGGTGCAATACAATCGAAACGCCAGAAGCAAAAAAAGCAGTGCCTTGCATTCCTAATTGTTTTTTCATTGCTTCGCTCACAGGACCTTCAACGGCTGAAAATGCAACGCCACCTTTCTCTAAGATTTTTCCGCTAGAAATGGTTCTTGTGAAACCACCTCCACCCTCTTCTCTCTTCCAAGCGTCTTCTTGAAATTTAGCTAGTCCATCACAATTTTCTAATGCTTCACAAATGTGCAATTGCAATGTTCTAAACTCCGATTTTATATGCTCACTTGTCATTGATTGTCAACTTTTGGTTCAAAATCTTGGAATTTCAAAACGAAACCACCTTCATTTTGAATTCCATTTCCTTTTCCAATTTGGTTTAATTGATATGAATTGATTAATCCTTTTTTTAGTTCTTTGTCAAGGAAGAAAGCCGAACAAACATTCAAAACGGCATCGTAACCTTGACAAGCTGTTTTGGTCAAATCGGCACCATAAAAACGACGGTATTGTTTGTGGAAATTAATAACTTGCGGGTCGCGCAAATCAAAATGTGTCGGTGAGGCGTAGGTAAATTCATACTTATTCATAATCGTTCCGTTCACTTCTTTCCAATCCGCCCATTCTTTCAATCCGAAAATACTAACTGTTTGATTTCCTTTGAATTTATCGAGTAATTTAATCACTTTGTCTTTATCCGTTGAAAGAAAAACGAACATCGTTTGTGCACTCAAGCTTTCAAAATTTTTGAAGTTCGCATAATCAGCTTCGATGATTCGAGGTCGTGAGGCTTTAGCAGGAAATTCTTTGAAATAATTCATAAAAACTTGATTCATCCAATCTTCATCCGGTTTCGTTCCTTTAATTAAAACGATTTGTTGGTTGTCGTGTTTTTTATAAATGTGATAAGCCAAATTGCGAATCATAATTTCGTTGTCGGGATTCAATGCATATACGTAGCGATTTGCTTCTAATAATTTTGGAGGCATATTCACGCTTAAAACCACACGTACTTTATTTTTTCTTCCCCAATCTGCAACGATTTCAGCTTCTGCTAGTTGAAGTGGTGCAAAAATCAAATCCATCGTATTAAATTCTGGTTTTGCTAATTGCTGTTGAATCGTTTCGTTTTTTGCTTGGTAATCATAAACATAAAAGTTTGCTCGCAAGCCCATTTTTCGCAAGGAATCAATCGCTAAACTTGCACCCATATAATAATCGAAAGCGGCATTCACAACGGATTTATTATAGGTGGAAGTTGAATCTAAATTAAATGGCAAGAAAAGTGCAACATTATACATTTCTTATTTCTCAAACACCAATAACGAGTCTTTCGTAGTGCGATTCTTAACT
>JBILQY010000369.1:0-3197 GCA_044372955.1 Crocinitomicaceae bacterium
TGATTTTTTAGCTCAAGCAAATCGATTAGCAGATTTACACCGCGAGGAAGGAATGACAGTTCACGTTGCTAAAACAGACGATATTTTTAATGAATTTAGTTCTGGTGCTCCTGATGCGGGAGCTATCCGGATGTTTGCAAAAATGTTTTATGATCGTGGCGCACTTAATCCATCATCTCGTCCAAAATATCTACTGCTTTTTGGTGATGGAACTTTTGATCCCAAAAATCGTGTTTCTAACAATAATAATTACGTTCTGACTTACCAAGTTAGTAATAGTGAAAATCACATTTCAGCTTTAGTAACAGATGATTTTTTTGGAATGCTTGATAACAATGAATCAATCGAATCAACAGATATGTTGGATATTGGAATTGGTCGCATTTTGGCAAGTACAGTAACTCAAGCCAAGCAACAAGTGGATAAAATTGAACATTATATGAAAAATGGTTCATCTTTGTTTGCAAACCAAGGTGCTTCTTGCTGTTTAGGAGATAACTCGGCGAATACTTATGGAGACTGGCGTTTGAAATATGTTCAAGTTGCAGATGATGAAGAAGGGGGTTATTTTTTGAAGTATGACACTGAACCACAGTATAACTGGGTGAAAAAAAATCACCGTGAAATGAACTGCGATAAATTATATATGGATGCATTTCCACAACAAACTTCTGCTGGTGGTCAGCGTTATCCAGATGTTTTTAATGCAATTTCAGACAGGGTTCAGCGTGGTGCTTTAATTGTAAATTATGTTGGTCATGGGGGAGAGGTTGGCTTAGCAGAGGAGCGTGTGGTTACTGTGCCACAAATTCAATCATGGACAAATATCAATGCTATGAATTTGTTTGTTTCAGCAACATGTGAGTTTACAAAATACGATGATCCTTCGAGGGTTTCAGCTGGTGAATGGGCTTCATTGAATCCAAATGGTGCCGCAATTGCACTGATGACTACAACTCGTTCAGTTTATTTTGGCGTTAATTCCAATACAGGTTTAGCATTCTATCGCAATGTTTTTCAGCGTGACGCACAAGGCAATCCTAGAACTTTTGGAGAGATTGTGATGAGAACAAAAAATGAAGCAGGAAATAGTGACAATAAAAGAAGTTTTACTTTAATTGGTGATCCCGCTTTAAAAATTGCTCTTCCGAAATTTAGAATAGTAACAGATAGTATAAATGGGAAAAGTCCAAATGTAGAGTTAGATACTTTACGTGCTTTGAGTAGAGTAACCATCAAAGGTCATCTAGAAAATTTCAATAACGAAACTTTAACTTCGTTCAATGGCATTGTTGTCCCTTCAATTTTTGATAAAATAAAAACTCAGAAAACACTTGGTCAAGATCAAAGTTCTCCAATTATGGAATATGAACTTCAACGAAACATTGTTTACAAAGGAAAAGCCTCAATTACGAATGGTTATTTTGAGTTTTCATTTGTTGTTCCAAAAGACATTGCTCTAAATTTTGATTTGGGGAAAATCAGTTATTATGCTTACAATGACAACGATGATGCTTTTGGTTTTGATACCAGTTTAATTATTGGTGGAATTGATCCGAATGGAATTGTGGACAATCAAGGTCCAACATTGGAAGCATTTATGAACGATGAGAAATTTATAAATGGAAGTGTAACTGATTCAGAACCTGTATTATTGTTAAAAGCGTTTGATGAAAACGGGATAAATACCGTTGGAAATGGAATAGGACACGACATCTTAGCTGTTTTAGATGGTGAGGTAGCAAATCCGATTAACTTAAACGATTTTTATGTTGCTGAATTGGATAATTTTCAAAGGGGAGAAATTCGTTATCAATTAAAAAATCTTGAAAAAGGAAAACATAACTTAGAGGTTAAAGTCTGGGACGTAAATAACAATTCATCGACGGTTATGATTGATTTTGTTGTTCAAGAAAAAGAAGAACCTAAATTAGATCATGTTTATAATTATCCAAATCCATTTACCACAAAAACTTCATTCATGTTTGAACATAATCAAGCATGTAATAGTTTAGAAACCCAAATTCAAATATTTACAGTATCTGGTCGATTGGTAAAAACCATTAATTCAATAGTTCCAACAACAGGATTTAGAGCAGAAGGAATTGAGTGGGATGGAAGGGATGAATATCAAGACCAATTAGCAAAAGGTGTTTATGTTTATCGATTAAAAATCAAAAATTCAGATGGTTTAACGACGGAGAAAACAGAAAAATTGGTTATTTTGCGCTGATTAAACAATAAAACTTTCAACTTTACGTATATTTACAAATCTTTATTTGAATCAAATCTTAATGAAAAATACTGGTCTCTTTTTATTCTTTTCTATCGTTTCATTTTTCTCATTTGCACAGCCAACTGGTTCGGGTGTATCTGACAACGATTTACAGTTAAATACAATAACAACAGCACTTCCTTTTATGTCTATCACTCCTGACTCAAGAGCCGGCGGTATGGGCGATGCTGGAACTGCTCTAAGTCCGAATTCTAACTCAGTTTATTGGAACACATCTGCTTTGAGTTTTTCAAAAATGAAATCAGAAGTAAGCTTATCTTATGTTCCTTGGTTAAGACAATTAACAAATGATATTCATCTATCAAATCTTGCTGGATATGTTAAGTTAAACAAAATTCACACAATTGGAGGTTCCCTTCGCTTTTTTAGTCTTGGAGAAATTACGTTTACCGATGCAGCTGGAAATGTAATTCGCGATGATAAACCAAGTGAGTTTGAGCTTACAGGTGCTTACGCGTTTCGATTAGCAGATAAATTAAGTATTGGATTAAATGGAAAATTTGCTTATTCTAATTTAACGGGTGGATTGACTGTTGGTGGAGTTAACACAAAACCTGGAGTTGTTGGTGCGGCAGATTTATCTTTTACCTATTATAATGACGATGCTAAAATCGGAAAACTAGATGGTGTTTATACGTTCGCAACTACGTTCAATAATATCGGAAACAAAGTAGCCTATTCAGAACTGTCTCAACGTGATTTTATTCCAATGAATATGAAAATTGGAAATTCATTCAAAGCTGAGTTTGATAGATATAACCACGTAACATTTGCAGTAGATTTACAAAAATTATTAGTGCCAACTCCTGCGATTTATGAGTTAGTAAACGGAAACAATGAAATGTTAGCCGGCCGTACAAGTGATGTTGGGGTTATAAGTGGAATGATTCAGTCCTTTTAT
>JBILQY010000420.1:0-2761 GCA_044372955.1 Crocinitomicaceae bacterium
TGAATGGTTATGTAGCTTTTAATTTAAAAAATCAATTAAGTTCAAATACCACGTGGCGTAATTTATTAGTAAATCAAGAAAGTGTTTCAGCAAGTAATGAAGTACAAACTAGAAAATTTGACTCATCTTTTTTCAAAAAATTTACCAACGAAACGAATGATTCTTCATTAGAAGGGAACATAACATATAATTTAATAACCTTATTAGAAAATGAAGTTGATGAACCAAATAAATCAACTGAAAGTGAATATCAACAACATGAAAGTATAAGTTCTATTATATCTTTCCCAATGCTACTATTGCATGCTTTAAGAATATTTTTACTAGAAAAAAACTGCAATGATATTCCTTTTTTTAGTGAGAAGAAATTAATAGAAATATTTAATCTTAGTTTGTTTAAAAATGAAGACCTATTAAAAATCTATGAAAATAGCAGTTCTGAAATAGCCATTGATTTTTTAGAGTGTTTATGGACTGTTAAAGTAATTTTTGATGATAATGTTGTGAAATGGATTTCAACTGAAAAGGAAAAAGATTTAAGTTTTGTTAAATTATACTTTACAAAAAATAGAGATATAGAATATCCAAAGTTAGATAGCGTTGAGTATAATAGTTTCACAGCTTTGCAAGCGATGTTATATCATTCACAAGAAATGATTACTCAATTTTGGCTGACACCATTTCTTTACTATCATTTTAAAAATACGAAATTATCTTCTTCAGAGTCGTTTACTTATTTAAGAAAATTAGATAATTATTTATTGAGTAGTACATTTAATAAAGGAGATTTAAAATCTAGAACCTTGAGTTTAATGAAGGGTTTTAATCAAGCTAACGTTGTTTTTAGTGGCGAACGATTTGACTTAAATGAAGATAATGAACTAGGTGTTAAATTTCCTCACTATTGGTTTTACAAACTTGAATATGTGTTGTATTATGAATTTATGCAGGATAACGATTTCTTAACCAAAATTAGAATTAATAATTCCTTATTTGCTAACTATAAAATAGTTATAAATAAAGAATTATGGAATAATTATAGAATAACTGCAAAAAATTCTGTTGAACATATTTCTCCACAAAATCCCAATGTAGAAAAGGATAAATTATGTAACACTACACTTAATCATTTTGGTAATTTAGCATTAGTAACTAGAAGTATAAATTCAAGTTATAGTAACAATGCATTTAATATGAAAAAAAGTAAGTTCGAGGATAATTTAAAAAACAATCGTATTGATGCTTTAAAATTATATTTAATCTACAACAATTGGGATGAGAATTCTTGGAATGATCAATCAGCAACAAAACATCAAGAAGATATGGCAATAATTTTGCGAAATTATTTTAATAAAAATAGTTAGTATGAGAACGAACTACACCGAAAAAGGATTAGAAAACCACATTGTTCAATATTTAGAAAAATCCCTATTTTTATTTGAATAAAAGCTTATGGCACAGAAACAATATACACATAAAGAACTGATGCAATTGGCCATTGACTTGATGAACAAAAGCGTTAATGAACCAAGAGCGGATGGCAAGGTGCCACCAAAAGTAGGAGCTGTATTGCTTTTCCCTGACGGAAGAATAGAAACCGCTTATCGTGGTGAATTACGAGAAGGCGATCACGCTGAATTTACATTGTTAGAAAGAAAATTAGCCAATGAAAATGTAGAGGATTGTATTTTATACACCACCCTTGAACCTTGTGTTGAGCGCAATCCTCCGAAAGTACCGTGTTGCCGAAGAGTTACTAATGCCCGCATCAAAAAAGTGTATATTGGTATAGAAGACAAAGACCCAAAAGGCAACGGCATCAGACATTTGGAAAAACACGGTGTAGAATACAAAATGTTTGATCGAGAGTTTCAACGTATAATTGAGGAAGAAAACAAAGTGTTCCTCAAACAAGCATTGCAACGCAAAAAAGAAGCTGAAGTAGAAGATTTACGAACACCTATTGAACTTCCTATTGCCAATTACGATAGTAGTAAGTTTTCAGATGAGGCTCTTCAGAAATTTATCAAAGAAGCCAATTTGGACTACAAACTATCAGATGAAGCCTTTTTGGAATACTTGGCCGATTTTGGCGCTATGGAGTGGGACAAAGAAAAGAAGTTGTTTGTGCCAACAGGGTACGGAATACTGCTTTTTGGCAAAAACCCACGCACAAAATTCAAGAATGCAGTATTGAAAGCTCACGTTAGCTACGGTAACAGTAAAATAGAACCCAAAGATTTTGATCAAGCCTTGGTGCTTTTACCCGACCAGATTGAAGAATGGTTGAAAAAAGTTTTACCGCTTTCAAAAGACACCAGTGGCTTTAAAAGAAAAGATGTTCCGGACTTTCCTATTGGGGTTTTACGGGAAGCTATTGTCAATGCTTTAGTTCACAGAGATTATGAAATTGAAGGTGCCAAATGCGAAATCCAAATAGATGAAAATAAAATCATTGTAACCAGTCCGGGCAAACCACTTCCTGCCATTACTTTGGAAGAACTCAATACCTTTGAAGCGCCTTCTTTGAGTAGAAATCATATTATAACCTATGCGTTTAGCTTGATGGATTATGTGGAAGAGAAAGGTTTTGGAATGAAAACCTTTAAATCTTTGAACAAAGAGCACGGTTTGCCAATTCCAAAATATACATTCAAAGAGCCATTCTTGATATTGACATTCCCAAGAACTATTGAGGGGGTTAAAGAATTGCCAATGGGTGGCGAAATTGGAGAATTAGATGATCTGGAATTGAAGTTCT
>JBILQY010000370.1:0-3182 GCA_044372955.1 Crocinitomicaceae bacterium
AGACGAATTTGATGATGATTATTCCGAAGATGATTTAACTGACTTTAACGAGTACGAATATTAATATGACAAAAATTTCTACCGACCCAATCGGTGATGCTATTCTTGATTACGCATCCAATCATAAACCTTTTGATATTATTGTAAGTTCCGACTTATGCGATGATGATATAATCCCAATTGAAGTGCTTTTTCGCTCTTACAAAGAAATGCCTGATCTTGAAAAACGTGCCCTAACTCTTTGTAAAGGAAATGTTTTGGATATTGGTGCTGGAGCTGGAATTCATTGTCATGAACTGATTAAAAAAGGACATCAAGTTACAGCTATTGATTCTTCTATTGGAGCTGTTACTTATTTGAAAGAGTCTGGAATTAATGCAACTCATTCCACTTTTGAAAATTTTACAACAACTGAAAAATTCGACACGATTCTAATGTTGATGAATGGTATTGGAATTGCCGGACGACTTTCAAATTTGGAAAAAACATTACTGAAAGCAAAAAAATTACTCAATGCTAGAGGGCAAATTATCTTTGATTCATCAGATGTAAAATTTTTATACGAAGATGAAGACGGTGCCATGTGGATTGATTTGAATACGGAATATTATGGGAACTTCAAATTTCAAATGCACTACAAAAAAACAACAGGCGATTGGTTTGAATGGCTGTATGTTGACTATGACACAATGCATGAAATTGCGACAAAATTAGGTTTCAAGTGCAAGCGAATTATGGAACAAGACAATCATTATTTAGCGCAATTATCTTTATAACATGTTCAGAATTCTCTTTTTATTTGTTCTACTTGCCAATGGCGTTGTTGCTCAAATTCAAAAAAATGCGCTACTTTGGGAAGTGAAATCGAAAGACGGAAAAAACGTTTCGTATTTGTACGGAACCATGCATTTGATGGATGCCGATTTGTTTTATTTTCCAAAGAAATTAGAGAAGTTAATACTTAAATCGGAAGTGCTTTGCATGGAGATTGCTAGTATCAACCCAAATTTGTCGCCAGATGCCTTGTTCATGAAAGACAAAACATTGACCGATATTTTTAGCCAAAGCCAATTAGATTCTATTTATACATGGGCCAATAAAGCTTTGTTAATGAATAAAGAACAATTCTTAGGTAATTTTAATTCTGCAAAGCCCTTTATGTTGATGCAATTTATCATGCAAGCTTCATTACCGACTGACACGAAGTCGTATGAAAGAGAATTTGAAGCAATAGCAGGAGAAAAGAATTTACAAATGAAAGGATTAGAAACTGTAGATGAACAATTGAGTTTATTCGATGGTTTTAGTACTGTTGAACAAGTTGAGATGGTAATGAGTTCATTGCGCGATGAAGCCCAAAGCAAGGAATCATTTGCAAAAATGCAACAACTTTACTTGTCACAAAACTTAGATGAATTATACGATTTTATGAAAAAAGAATCCGATTCTCCCATTGCTAGTTCGCGCGCTTTTTTAGAAGACCGAAACCAACGATGGATTCCAAAAATGACCGAATTAATGCAAGAGAAATCAGTATTCTTTGCTGTTGGTGCTGCACATTTAGCTGGCCCAGAAGGAGTAATCGAATTATTAATTAAAAAAGGATATACGCTCACTCCAATCAAATTATAATGACAAGATTTCTGTTTATTGCTTCCCTCCTATTCGTTTTAGCTTCTTGTAAAACCTATTCAGATCAAGAATTAAAAGGCTTCGACAAGGAAATTCAAGCTTTCATGAAAAAAAACAAACTAGACTTAGACGCTTCTCCTTCTGGTTTGTATTTCAAAATCACAAAGGAAGGTGAAGGAAGAATGATTCAATATACCGACAGTGTTTCGATTTCTTACAAGGGTAAACTACTCAACGGGCGCATTTTTGACTACACAAAAGTACCTTTAACTTTTGCTGTGAAAGGCTTGATAGCAGGTTGGAAAGAAGCTTTGTTGTCGTGTAAAAAAGGTTCAGAAGTAATAATGATTATTCCGCCTCAACTAGGTTATGGCAATCACAAACTCGATGATATTCCACAAAATTCAATCTTGTTTTTCGAGATGAAAGTTTGGGAAGTGAAATAATTTAGAAACTAAAGCGAGTGTAAAAATGTAACCATCTTTTCAAAAGCCCTTGCACGGTGACTTTGTTGATTTTTTTCTGCAAGTGTCATTTCAGCAAAAGTCTTAGTTTGCCCTTCAGGAATAAAAATAGGATCGTAACCGAAACCATCGGAGCCTCGCTTTTCTGTTGACATTTCACCTCTCACAATTCCTTCGAAAATATGTGTTTTATCATTAAGAATCAAAGTAATCACTGTTCTAAATTGTGCTTTTCGATTACTTTCCTTTTCTAATTCGGAAAGAACAAGATTCATATTTGCTTCAGCGCTTTTCTCTTCTCCTGCATAGCGTGCAGAATAAACACCGGGTCTTCCGTTTAAGGCTTCAATCTCTAAGCCTGTGTCATCAGCAAAACAATTCAAATTAAAATGATCTGAAACAAATTTTGCTTTTAGTAAAGAGTTTCCTTCAAGTGTTTCTGCTGTTTCTGGAATTTCCTCGTGACAATTGATATCCGAGAGGGTCAAAATCTGAAAATTTTCAGGAAGTAAGGATTGAATTTCTTTCGCTTTGTTTGCATTGTGTGTAGCAAAAACTAGTTTCATTTTAACAGATTTAAGTAAACATCCCGATTGGCAAGCACAGAATAACGTTCAATTATTGTTTGTTTTCCTGCCTGTCCAATTTTAATTCTCAATTCCTTATCTGTTATAAGTTTTTCCAAACAGTCTTTCCATTCTTGTGGTGTTTTAACCAAATAACCATTGACTTTATCCTCTAAAATCTGGTTATTTACTCCAACAGGTGACATCAAGGCTGGAATTCCTAAAGCCATGTATTGCAAGCCTTTAAACCCACATTTTCCCTCTGACCAAATATCTTGTTCTAAAGGCATAACACCGATAGAAATCTTGGCCAAATCTTGAATTTCAGTAGTGTGATTCCATTTGATGTATTTCAATGATTTTAAATGATAAGTAGGTGCTTCATTTGAAATAATTAAAAAATCGAAATCATATTTTTTCTCTAATTCTGCAATTATTGGAACCAAAAAATCTAAATAACGCATAGTAGTATGTGTTCCTGTCCAACCAATTACAATTTTTTGAGCGTTGTAATCTGTTT
>JBILQY010000371.1:0-3176 GCA_044372955.1 Crocinitomicaceae bacterium
CAAACAGAATTGAGTATTTCGCCTTTTAAAAATTTCGATGTTCGATTAGCGTATAAATTCTTGGATGTGAAAGCTGAATACGGTGGTGAAATGCGCCAACAAGTGATGATTCCTAGAAATAGAGGTTTTGTTAATCTAGCGTATCGAACAAGAAATAAACGTTGGGAATTTGATTTAACTTGTTCCGTTTTTGGAGCTTCGCGACTTCCTGTTCAAACAAGTATAGCCGATACTTCACTCATCTTATTCAACACCAAAGGTCAGGTTTATCCAATGGTAAATAGTCAAATCACTTACGTTTACAAGAAATGGAACTTTTATGTAGGAGGCGAAAATTTGACAAATTTCAAACAGCAAAACCCAATTGTTGATGCTCAAAATCCATTCAGTAGTTCCTTTGATGCAACAAATGTTTGGGGACCAATTATGGGAATAAATGTCTATGTTGGCTTGCGATTTGCTATTCCACAAAAAAAAGACAAACACGTTAAAAAAGAGCAATTAATTAATCATGATAATCACAATCATTAATTCTTACAATATGAAAAACTTACTTTTTTTATCCCTTTTTATCTTCTTTGGAACAATTGGATTTTCACAAAAAGCAGAAAAATTCAAAACAATCATTATTCAAACATCCGCAGAGTGTGGCGATTGTAAAGAACGCATTGAAGAAAAATTGAACTATACAGCTGGAATCAAATTTGCAGAATTAGACCTTGAAAGCAAAAAGCTAACGGTGAAATTCACAACCTCAAAAATAACGGAAGCAGCAATTAAACAAATTATTAACGAAATTGGTTATGATGCTGATGATCAAAAAGCACCAAAAGAAGCTGTTCAAAAATTACCGTTGTGTTGTCAGCCTGGTGGGATGAAGCAGTAAGTGGATTTTTAATTAATTATTTCACGCTATACTTCTGAAAATTAAATTGGTACAAAAAAGGGAGCTTCAAATTTGAAGCTCCCTTTTTTGTGTAACTTAACTTTGAATCTATTTAATGATTTGCTTCACCATATTCGATTTGAAATTATCGCTTTGAACATTGATGTAATAAACTCCATCTAGAACTTTAAGCTCATCTATTGTGAAAAAATTGTTCCCTTTTTCAAAAGAAATAGTTTTTGAATAAACAACCACTCCTCTTGCATCCACGATTGTCAATTCTCCTTTTCCTTCGATATTTTCGCTATTGAAGTCCACAAAGAAATTAGTTGAACTTGGATTTGGGTAAACAGTAAGTAAATTGGCATTTATTTTTTCTTCACAGTTGGTATTTACCACATCAAACAATTCTGATTTTCCATCAATATCAATTTGATTTAGACGATAGTAAGCATTTCCTTGATTCAAACTTCTATCTAAAGCTGAATACTCCAAAAGCTCGGTTGAATTCCCTGCTGCGGAAACTGTTTCAAGTGTATTCCAAGTATATCCATCTAACGATTTTCTTACCTCAAAATGACTTGAATTATTCTCAGATGCTGTTGACCAATTTATTTGTACTGTTTCATCATCTAAACAAGTAGCTGTGAAATCTAGTAATTCAACAGGTAATGCACTTGACCAACCTAAGCCACCTTCAGATGAAATTGTAAATGGAGAGAAACTTGTAATTCTATTTTGTTGCGCATAACCCGGACCATCTGGTGCATTTCCTCCTTTATTTTCCCATACAAGTTCATTTTCTGCAAAATGTGCAATATATGCCGTAGTATAATCGAATGAGTTCAACTCTTCTATTCTACTTTCTAAAGTTCCATTCCAATAGAGTTGCAAATCAACATTACTTCCTCCAACCGTTTCTTCTTCAATCAACCACGTTCTCTCAATAACTGGAAGTGAAGTCATAGTTCCATTTTCATCTGCGTTATCTGAAACGAGATCATATACTCTTAAACTAAACGTATCATCAGTTCCTGAATTATCTATGTGAGCAGGATTGTAATTACTTCTTCCTATTGGGAATCTAACGTGTGAACCATCGTTATTTGAGGTATTTTCTCCCACTATTCTTTTTAAGAATCCAGTGCTAGAAGTTTTCACATAACTTGCATTGCTTCCACCAATAATTGAACGGTTACCCATATCTATTGAATAAGTAGAAATGTCAAATAATCCTGCATTTAATTTCAATTTACCAGTAATGAAGATTTGTTGATCAAGAGTCAAAACACTTTTTGATGTACCATTCATCGGTTTATTGATATTTACATCATAGAAAGTTGTGTTTGAAACTCCACTGATAATGTGATTTCCAGCTCCTAGAAAATTCACTATACCATTTCCAGAAACAAAAGTCCCGTTATTTTCCCAATTTCCACTCACATTTAAAATTCCATTTCCTTCAACTGTAAGAGTTCCTCCTGGTTTAATGATAAGGTTGATAAATTGTTGTGTGTTTTCATTTTGAATGTGAGGTTGCGCTGGCGTACATGTTCCTGTAGGTGGAATATAAACATTATCATTTGTTCCTGGTACTGTATTTACGGTAACGTACTTCGTTCCATCCCATTGATACCAGTTTGTAATCGTATTCCAATCATTATCATCTGCTACAGCTCCACCTTTCCAAATGTAATCGTTCGTAAAAGGAATATAGGCTTCTAAGGGGTCAATTACTGTATTTATAACAGTAGTTCTCGCACTTTCGCAATTCCCAATTGGATGAACGACTGACACATAATAGGTGGTTGTTGCTGTAATTAACTGTTGATATGATGTTGCAGTACTTCTTTGAATATAATTTACAGAAGTTGTATCTCCAGTTAAGGTAGTATACCATTTAAAATATGGACTATTAAATCCATTTACGTCAGTTACATAACTACCTGGTAGATTGTAAATACAAGCTGATAAATTGGTAGCGGTTGGTGCATTAGGTGTTAAAGGTTGCGTATTTATTGTTGCAATAGTTGGTGATGAAATACATCCTAAAGTATTTTTTGCTGTAACATTATACGTTCCTGAATTCACCGAACTAAAGGTTGTTCCTGATTGATAAGTAGAACCATCAATGCTATATGTCATACCTGAAGGGCTTGATGTGATTTGAATTTCACCAGTTGCAGTCGTACAATTAGGCTGCTGTGTAATACTTATCGTTGGCGTTTCTGCAGAGCTTACAGTGATTGTCTCAACTGCAGTTGTACTTGAACTACAAACGCCATTCGTT
>JBILQY010000372.1:0-3175 GCA_044372955.1 Crocinitomicaceae bacterium
AATTCAACGTATTTCAACTATGTTAGGTGTTTCTGGGGTTGAATTTGAAAGTGTTAAAAATATGTTCTACAGAAATGTAGATTCTGATTACAAAATTCTAGGAATTGAATCAACTGCAACAGACGAAGAAGTTAAAAAAGCTTATCGTAAAATGGCAATTTCTTTTCACCCAGATAAAGTCGCAGCAATGGGCGAGGAATATCAAAAAGGAGCGAAAGAAAAATTCCAGCAAATTCAAGATGCCTACGAAGCTATTAAGAAACGAAGAGGTTTTAAATAGAAGTTAATCTTTAGTATTTCAATCCTATCATTAGATTATTTTTGTAAAAATTTAATAGGATAATCGGATAAATTCCGATTATGTGTATTTAATTTTAGTAATATTGTAAAAAAAAATGGTGTTAATCGGATTTTAACCGATTTATTTATCGTAATTTTACATAATGATTTTAAGAAGAAACATAAAAGCGTATGCAGAAGCTCCATTAACCCATCAAGTGGTTATGGAAGCATTGAGCCATTATGGACGTCCAAATGACAAAATTAGTGAAATGCTTAAAAATGGCGAATTACTTCCGCTTAGACGAGGTTTATACGTGCCTGGTCCCGAGCTTGATTTGGCTACTCCAGATGTTTTTGTTATTGCCAATCATTTGCGCGGTCCAAGCTATATTTCATTAGAATCTGCATTATCCTATTGGGGTTTGATACCTGAACGCGTTTACGAAATTAGTTCAGTTACTATCAAAACTTCAAAAGTTTACGCAACGCCTTTAGGTAGATTTAGCTTTCAACATCTTAAAACTCCTTATTATTCATTTGGTTTAAATAGCGTTAGAATAACAGAATATCAAACTGCGATGATTGCTACACGAGAAAAAGCACTTTGTGATAAAATCATTCTTACGTCAGGTGTTCAACTCAGAAGTGTTCAGCAAACCTTGGATTTTCTACTCGAAGATTTAAGAATAGATGAAGACCAATTATCTACCTTAGATTTACAAATGATTCATTCTTGGGTTGAAGATGCACCGAAAAAAAGCAGCTTAACTATGCTTCTTAAAACATTGGAAAGCTTATGATGAAACAATGGATAGCAGAATATAATCCGCAAAACGAAGAAGAAACGCTTGCTGCAATGCGAGAAATAATGCAAGAAATTGCACTTGCGGCCTTATCAAGAACTGATTTTTTTGATAAGGCTGCTTTTTATGGAGGAACAGCATTACGAATTTTTTATGGCTTAGATCGTTTTTCAGAAGATTTAGATTTTTCACTTTTAGCGCCCAATCCCGATTTTTCGTTGACTCCTTATTTTTCAAAAATCGTTGAAGAATTTCAATCGCTTGGAATGAATGTAAGTATTCGAGAAAAGGATAAACGCATTAAAACGCAAGTGGAATCCGCTTTTTTGAAGTCAGAAACGATTTGGCAAGAACTTGTACTTGAAGATTTAGTAAAACAACACGGAATTTCATCGAATAAAACCATTAAAATTAAAATCGAAATAGATCGTTTACCACCACTTGGCTTTGATACAGAAGAGAAATTATTAATTCGTCCTTTTTCTTTTTATGTTAAATGTTTTACGATGCCAAGCTTGTTTGCTGGAAAATTACATGCATTGTTATTCAGAAAATGGAAAAGCAGAGTAAAAGGCAGAGATTGGTACGATATGGAATGGTATATTCGCAAAGGTGTTCCGTTAAATATGCATCATTTTTTACAGCGTGCGAAAGAAACCAATGATTGGCAAGAAGACCAAATCACGCAAGATCAAATTATGCAACTGTTAATCGAGAAAATAGAAAGTGTTGCATTTGATTCAGTAAAAGAAGATGTGGTTCGTTTTATTGCCGATGACCAAAAACTTGCAATTTGGAGCTCAAATTATTTCAATGACTTGATTCAAAAAATGAAATTTGAATAAAGTCAAGAGAGTTAATTATTTAGGTGCGAAATCTATAAATTTTCTTTCATATAAAAATAACACCGCTTAAACTATTTTTTCAACTACTTGTTTGTAGTTTTGCCGAACTTTAAACGATATGCGCTACTTCCTACTCTTATTGCTAATTTCAGCAAGCAACATTTTATTTTCACAGTCAAAAGCTACCATTTCTGGCTACATAAACGACAGTAAAGATGGTGAAGCAATGATTGGAGTTAAGGTAGTAATTCCTTCCTTGAATCAAGGTGCAGTTACAAATACATACGGCTTTTATTCATTAACGGTTCCTGCAGGAACTTACGATGTAGAGTATCGCTCTGGAATTTATCCGGTAGAAGTCAAAAAAATTGACTTAACCAAAGATGTTAAACTAAATATTGAGTTAGGTTCTAACGTACAAGATTTGGAGGAAATTGTTGTGAACGCTAAGAAAGGCGAAAATACCAATTCAACAAAAATGGGACAAATTGAATTGGAAATGGATAAAATCAAAACGTTACCTGCTTTTATGGGTGAGGTGGATGTCATTAAAACAATTCAGTTACTTCCAGGTGTTTCATCTGTTTCTGAAGGAGGACAAGGGTTTTATGTTAGAGGAGGAGGTCCTGATCAAAACTTAGTATTATTAGACGAAGGGGTTGTTTATAATGCCGCCCATTTATTTGGTTTCTTTTCAGTTTTTAATGCCGACGCTGTAAAAAGTGTAAACTTGATTAAAGGTGGAATGCCAGCAAATTTCGGAGGAAGAATGTCATCGGTTCTCGAAGTCAATATGAATGAAGGAAACAACAAAAAATTCAAAGCTACTGGAGGTATTGGCGCTATTTCATCAAGAATAACATTAGAAGGTCCAATCGTAAAAGACAAGGGTTCTTTTGTTATTTCAGCAAGAAGAACTTACATTGACGTAATTATGAAAGCTGCAATTCCTGATAGTTCGCCGTTTGCTGGTTCCAGTTATTTCTTTTATGATTTTAATGCGAAGTTTAATTATAAAATTAGCGACAAGGATAGAATTTTCCTAAGTGGGTATTATGGTAAGGATGTTTTTAATTTTTCTGATACTGAAGGTGGGTTCAATGCGAAAATGCCTTGGGGTAATGGAATTGCTGCACTAAGATGGAATCACTTATTTTCCAATAAATTATTTATGAATGTAACGGGGACCTTTTCTGACTACCTGTTTAAATTTGGTTCACAACAAGATCAGTTTCGATTTGAACT
>JBILQY010000421.1:0-2737 GCA_044372955.1 Crocinitomicaceae bacterium
TAACCTGAACAGCCATCCCAACCTTCATAACGTGTATCAGGACTTAGTTGCATCATTCCAAACGGTGCTGTAGCTCCTGGAAATGTATGTCCATGGCCACCTGTCCCAATGAATGGATTGACAAATAAACTTGGTGAACTTGTCGAAATTGAAGGTTTTGATATTTTATTTTGTGCTTTATCGCTGGCTTCTTGAATGATTGGAACAACTCCCTGTGCTAATATTGTTGTGTGTTTAAAAAATATTAAAACTGCAATTAAATAGAAATTTCTCATTTGAATTTTCGTTGATTGAGTGAAGAATAAGTTTTGTTTTTTTGAATAAAATATGCCCACAAAATACTGCCATCATATTTAAAAAAAGCTTGTTTGTCAGCTTTTAAAGCTAATCGTTTGCGGTACATTTTACCAAAATTTCGATAAAGTGCCATGTGAGCCAAAAACACTTTCCAAGTAAAACTAAAATTACCTTCAGTCAAGAATTTCACTGCTGCGATTCCGTCTAATGTCATTCTGAAAAACAATTTTGGAAACAACATACCTTGATGGTTTTTCACAAGCATGAACAAGTTGTTTCTAAAATTCAAGTAAATTTTATTGGGAGAATTGTAAGCTAAAGTCCCACCTCCTAAATGATAAACCACACTTTCAGGGTTGCAAACTAATTGATAGCCTTTTCGTTGCAAGCGCAAACACAAATCAATCTCTTCCATGTGTGCAAAAAAATCTGCATCAAATCCACCAGCTTGATGAAAAGCTTCTGAACGAATCAACATCGCTGCACCAGAAGTCCAAGTAACTTGCTGTGAATGATTGTATTGTTGGTCGTCTTTCTCCACATTGTCAAAAATTCGACCGCGGCAAAAAGGAAAATAATTTGAATCTATGTGACCACCACAAGCGCCTGCGTGTTCAAAATTATCTTTATGTAAGTATGCTAGAATTTTTGGTTGAACAGCGACTGTTTTTTCATTTTCCAAGCTTTTAATCAAAGGTTCCAACCAATTTGCCGTCACTTCAACATCGCTGTTAAGCAATAAATACGCATCAAATTCACCTTTTAGTTGTTCAAGTGCATCATTATAACCTCTTGCAAAACCGTGATTTTCAGTGTTGTGAACTAGTCTAAGTTGTTGGTAATTTGCTTTTAAAAAGTCAATAGAATCATCGGTGCTTGCATTATCAGCAATAATCACTTTATGTTTTCCTATATGTTCCAATATACTCGGTAAATAAGTTTCAAGGTGTTTACGACCATTGAAATTTAAGATAACAACTGCAACTTTCAATGAACTCATTTAATATTGTCTAAAAAAGTCGTTGCTGTTTCCTCCAAAGTGCGGTGTATTGTTTTTGTTCGGATTATCAACGTCACCATTGTTTGTGTTTCGTTTCGAAAGAACTTGTTGCCAACCTATGTTTTTAGTTTCACCCAACATATCAGAATGGAGTAATCGATACGCATTATTTACTAAATCAGGATTGTAGAAAATAAAACGTTTGTTACTAAACGCTTGAATTTTATCGTAAGTCCAAATTTCATAAGGATATTCTGAAGGTGAGGTTTCTTTTGTTATTACGGTATTTGGAGCCCCATATTTTAGATAAACTCTTCCACGATCAGTTTCAAATCCATCTTGAAAATTGTTTCCGTAGATTTTGTTAACGAATTGTACCTGAATTTTGTATTTAATCCAAGCTTCATAGCTATTTTGTGGACTTGATTGAACCCAGAAAGCTTGTAGATGCTTGCGAATTTTTTCTGTGTTTTTCGTTTTTAAAGTCGCAATGATATTCTTTATCTCTGCAGGACGCGCGATTGGAATTAAACTTGCCAAATAAAAAGCTACACTGTCGTCTGAAATGGATTTTTGAAAAGCAGGATCAAGTACCATTTGTTCAGAATTGAAACTCGCCACCACTTCATTACTGCGTTCAAATGGATAGTTTTGAGTTGCTAATACTTCCATTTTACGGTTAACTAATTCTATGACCAGTTTGTAAGTTCCAGTTTCCAATAACTCGATGTCGTAAGTTTTAAAAATAGGAATTACTTTTTCGTTTTTAACGCGAGTCATTTTCGTGTAGGATTCTATTTCTGAATCTGTTTGCGCATTGATAATTTTTTGAATCACACCAACCAAGGTATCTTCAAGTTGGTCGGCGTTATAGATTTCAAAATAAGCTGGAATTTTGTTAAGCGAAGTAGGGTAAAAGTTTGAAATCAAAGGTATGATGTGAAAACCAGATTTTTGAAAATTTGAGGCAACATCTGAACGATAAGCATATTCAGCGACTTCAATATCGGAAATAGCAATTGATTTCGAATAATCTTCAATTCCTAAAGGTACTTTCGCTGAAACAGATGATTTTTCCTTGTTTAAATCGACTAAATCAATATTAAGTTCAAAGTTTCCGGGAGGTAGTAAGAAACGACGAATTTCATAAAAATCATCTTGAACGCTATCCTTTGAAATGGGAGATTCTAAAATGTAAACATCAGAATTTATCTTAGTTCCGTTTTGAAAAATTTCTAGGGAAACAGCAATCTTCGCTTGAATTCCATCCAAAACAGGAACATACTTCGCGGATGAACCAACAAATTGAAGGTAAATCTCTACGTAATTTCCCGACTCAGGTGCATAGAATTGTTTTGTATCTAAATAAGCTTTCAGTTTTGTATTTTGTGAAAAAGCACTAACATTTAAAAGCAGTGTAAAAAAGAGCAAAAAATTTCT
>JBILQY010000373.1:0-3174 GCA_044372955.1 Crocinitomicaceae bacterium
TGTTCCACCATAAACGCCACCAACAGCAACATTCATATAAGTCGTCAATTTTTCAATTTCAGAAACGATTTGTGTTACCAATTCTCGCGTTGGAACAATAATCAAAATTTGAGGATGAGGTTCTTTCGAAAATTTCCACATATTCAAACAGGGTAGGAGGTAAGCGAGTGTTTTTCCAGTACCAGTTTGAGCAATTCCTATCGTATCTTGACCAGACATCATCACGTTAAAACTTGCTGCTTGAATGGTTGTAGGCGTTTCATAGCCTAAATCATCTAAGGCGTTCCAAAGTTGTTTTTTTAAGTTTAAATCGCGAAATGTCATGGAAAATTTTCTGCAAAGCTAAGGAAAGAATGCCACTTAAGGTGATTTAGGGATTTTTAATTGATTTTGAAGAAGTTTGCATTATAATTTCTCCCCCTTTTCTTTTTTAGTATTTGGAACTTGAAATGAAAAGTTAAGCATCGTATTTTGATATAGTTTTCCATTGTTGAGAACAGGTCTATTGAAATTGCTTATTACGCTAACCATAAATTTATCATTGAAAGTATAGCCTGCAAAGAAAGAGAATCCATTTCCAATTAATGAAGTTCCAAATTGGAGTTTTTTATAGTAAGCTGAAACCCCAAGAACTGTTCTCAATTGATTATTTGCTCCAAAATTAATCAGTGGTGTAATTCGCCAGTTTTCATTAATTCGGAAACGATATTCGGCAAAAAATCCAAGTGAATAGTTCAACATCATTGTATCATTAAAAATTCTGATGTTAGGTTCATTCATATTATAAACTGAAAAACCTGCTCTCCATTTTTTACCTTCCAACACAAGTCCAGCATTTAGCCCAACAAATCTGTTAGAAATAGTTGAAATGGAATCTTGATTACTTGAATTATAAAGGCCATATTTGTTAATATTTGCTCCAAATCCAACTGACAAATTTATCTTTTTAGTAAGGTGAAAAGTATAATTTGCGTCCAATTTATGATTCTCAGATCTAAAGTATTTTCCAATGTATGAATTTGTTCCAATTCCAAATTGAAAGTTTTTTACAGCAAGTTTATTGTAATTGAATATTTGTAAGCGAGGGTTTGAAATTTTACCATTGAAAAAGTTATAATCGATATTTAAGGTCGTAGTTGAAAGAAATTTTTCTTGAATTCGCGCTGCTGGATTGGAATACAAAACCGTATTTTCTAAGTATGAAATGGATTGTCCAAAAGCGGTAAGTGCTAAAAACAAAAGGAATTGAAGTCCTAATTTTCTCATAAGTGCAGTTTTTGATAAGACAAGCTGAGGCTCGAAAAGTTACAGTCAACTTGATAACATTCACTCTTATCGGCGAATTGAGTTCGCTGGAAGGTTGGTTCTTATTTCTTTATCGATTCCGAGTTAGCCGAGGAATCTTTTTTGTTATTTTAATCGAAACAGAACAGCGTTATCTGTTAAATAGTTAAATATAATTTGAGTTCGTTTGAATTTAGTTGGGGCAATAAGCTATTATGCATTTATATTTTTATTTTGTTAGGCTAACCTAACTTTTTTAATCTAAAATTAGTTAGACTAATCTAACTTTTATATATTTGTACACGAAAATCACCAAAATAGAATGAAAATAAGTTATTTAGCGTTGTTACTATGCCTTTTTACAGCTTTCAATTTGAGGGCTCAACAGGCAGAAATAAGTGGTAAACTACTTACAAGAGATAGAAAACCAATTGAATTTGCAGCTGTTGGTTTGAAAGAGTCAAAGTTTTTCACCAATTCAAAATCTGATGGTACTTTTACCCTAGCTGCAATTCCTTATGGCGCTTACACCTTGCGGATTAGTGGTTCAGGATTTGTCTCAAAGGAAATTCCAGTTATGGTGGATAAGGCCTCAATTGATTTGAATGAAATTGAATTAGAGGTTTATACCATTAATTTACCCACAATTACAGTTAAAGTAATTTCAAAGAAACTATTGGATAAAGAAAATCCAGTGGCGATTTATATTGTAAACGAAAAAACAATTGACCGAACTTCTGAAAGTAATATCATTGATGTCTTAGCGAAAAATACACCTGGATTGACGAGTGTAAAATCTGGCCCAAATGTTTCTAAACCTTTCATTAGAGGCTTGGGTTACAATCGCGTTTTAACTTTGTACGATGGTATTCGACAAGAAGGACAACAATGGGGAGACGAGCACGGAATTGAAGTCGATGCGTATGATATTCAAAATGCAGAAGTGATTAAAGGACCTGCAAGCTTGATGTATGGGACAGATGCTTTGGCTGGTGTGGTGAGTCTTTTTCCATATAAACCCAAGTTAAGAAATGGGGTAGAAGGACGCTATGTTTCAGAATTTCAAAGTAATAATTTATTGATTGGTAATGGATTGAGGTGGAGTATTGTGAAGAATCAATGGTCATTCGCGATACGAAGTTCTTGGCGCTTGGCAAGCAATTATCAAAATGCAATCGATGGAAAAGTGTACAATACCAATTTCAATGAGAAAAATATTTCTTCGGTTCTTGGTTACACAACAGAAAAATCAATTTTTAGCTTAAACGTAAGTTTTTACTATAACCGACAAGGGATTCCTGATGGAAGTAGAGATTCGTTGACACGTCAGTTTACACGACAAATTTTTAATGGCGCTGCTGATATTTTAGAGTTGCGACCAATTGTTTCAGAGGCAGATTTGAATTCATATAAAATTGCTCTGATTCACCAACATATTCAACATTTCAGAATGTATTCACTGGGAGATTTTAAACTGAAAAAAGGAAGTTTGGATTATTCTTTGGGCTTTCAACAAAATCGAAGAAAGGAATTTAATCAACCTGAAACGCCTGATTTAGCAGGGCTTTCTTTGCGATTGAACACAGCGAATTACCATTTAAAATATAGTTTTCCAGTTGTCAAAAATGTAGAAACTTTTCTCGGAATGAATGGCGTTTATCAATTCAATGAAAATCAAGCTGCAACTAGTTTTACAATTCCTAACTATCAACTTTTTGATGGTGGAATTTTTGCATATTCCAAATGGAAAAAGAATAAATTTTCGGTTTGTGGCGGAATCAGAAATGATATTCGAAGCATCCAATTCTCCGATTTTTACATTCAAACAGATTCGCTTACAGGTTTTGATTCACAAGTTTTTGGAGCTGACACTAGTGACGCTAATCTTCA
>JBILQY010000374.1:0-3173 GCA_044372955.1 Crocinitomicaceae bacterium
GAAATACCTGTGAATTGGTCGGGATGGAAATTGATTTCATTGAAGTATTCCGATATTCCTTGTTTGGTAAACGGTCAACCTGCTGCCGCTGCTGGAAATGCAGTGCATAATTCAGATAAAATCAAACAAGTAAATATGTTGCATTTAGCGAATCCATCTTCGGGTTATGCCAAAGCAAAATTGGATTACATCATCTTTACCGAAAACGGACCTTTGAATCCATAATTGAATGAAACGACTCCTTTTTTTATTGGCATTTTCTCCTTTGTTGTCATTGGCACAAGAATTTCCTACGCGTACTATAAATATGGAGGAAGTTAACGTTTTGGGTAAAAAAACACGTTTCAAAAAAGTCGGTTTATACGACGAAAATTTAGCTGATAAACCCTCAATAAAAGGTTTTACACAGTTGGAGATTTTTACTGACGCAGTAACAGATGAAGTTTGGACCGTGAAAAACGCAAACTGTATTGGGATTCAACCGGAGACGGACCCAAAAGATGCGTTTTTAAAACTCAATTGGAACAAAGATCAAGACGGTTGCGATTGGGTTGGAATGGGTTTCGGTTGGGATATGTGGTCAGCGAAAGATATGGCTTACATTAAAGACACGATTGCGATAGAATTGGAAGTCCGTTCAACTGGGAAACCGTTTACGAATTTACCTTGGGCTTTTGGATTTGAAGATTATGCGAATCGTCAAGCGTGGTTAGGTTACAATACTGCCTTTTTGATGGCAAAAGAAATCACAAGTGATTGGACGAAAGTGCAAATTCCTTTCAGTTTGTTTCCTTTTGAAGAAAACGAAGTCGATTTAACCAGCGTAAAACAACTCATCATTCAATTTTTCTCAGAAGGAAAAGTGGAAATCAATAGCATTAAAATTGTTCCATTTACGGGAAAATTGCGCCAAGAAACAACAGCACCTTTTGCAAAAAAAGCACCACAACTCGATGGTGATTTAAGCGAATGGAAAACCGAGTTTAATACTTTTGGAGAAGGACAACAATTTGCAGTTCACCATAAAGCAGACACCTTGTTTTTCGTTTTTAAAATAGCTGACAGTTCTCCCCGAAAAAACACACAAGAAGGTAGCAATTTATGGAATGGAGACGCAGTAGAAATTGCCTTTTCGACCAATACGAAAGCTGACCCAAAACGTAAATTCTTTTTACTCAGCGACCAACACATTGGTATCAATTGTGGGCAAACGCCCTACGCTTGGGACTGGAAAGAAAACAAAGTTCTCGACGACGTAAAATACGCTTTTCAGATGAACGCCAACGGTTACACACTCGAAGTAGCAATTCCAGTAAAGAAAATGTACAACCTCAGCTTAAAACAAGGCGATAAACTCGGTTTAGAAGTGGCAATCGACAGTAACAGCACCGAAGAAAAACGCGAACGACAAGATCGTTGGAATAGCCATAACGTGGAAGGTTTTCATTTGTCACCAGCGAAATGGGGAGAGATTAAGATAGAATTTTGAATTCCTAATTTTTAATGTTGAATTTTAATTTCCTTTTATCTTTAGCGTTACCTCTACTCTACTTCGGAATAACTAAAACTTGACCGATACTCAAACGGTCACTTCTCAAGCGATTTGCTTTCATTAGTTTAGAAACGGTCGTTCGATTTCTTTCAGCGATTTGAGAAAGTGTATCTCCTTTTTTGACAACGTACTTTTTTAAAACCGGTTTCGGAACAACTTTCGGTGGGGTAACTTTTATCACTTTCGGTGGAATCGAATCGGCTGTTGCGGAAGTGTCTGCTGGATTTGTACTCGGACTTGTTGGGTTGGTAAACACAATCGGTGGCACATACTCTGTGTAAAGTTTTCCTGGAATTACATATTCATCCATAGTTGGCTCATCGCGATATAAACAAAAGGTATTTTCAAAGGATTCATACAATAATTGTCCTTTTACTTGATAGCCTTTTTTCGTTAAGTGAATACAATCATTTTGAGCGTAGCCCTCTGCATTCCAAGTCTTAATTGTTCTCGTTCCACCTGCTAAATCAAACCAATTCCAAAAGAGACAATTATTTTTACGCGCGATGGATTCTACTAAATCACGAAAGGCAAAACAAGCCGTAACAGGTTTTCCTTTGTAAAATAAATCTTGGGTAGTTGTTAGAATAATGATAATTTCTGGATTTACTGCTCTGAATTTATTGATAGACTTTAGCACTTGCTTTTCAAGATTTACATCAATTTTATTCGTCGAAAGAATATCATTTGTTCCAAAATCTAAAATCACCATATCTGGTTTCAAAACACTTGCTTGATCGGGCATTTTATCTAATAACAAAACGGAACGAAACGCAGCAGCACCAACACCTGTTGAGTGATAAACAATACCTGAATTTTCTTGATTTTCAACCGATAAACCATAAAATCGGAAGCGTTTGCCATTCGTTTTAGGTTTTACCACCAATCGAATCGAATTAATTCCTGCGGTGTACTTAAAAGTTAAACCATAAGGTTGAAACGTTAGCTGATGCTCGTTTTGGTTGATTAAAGTGCTATCAAAATAAACATCAATATCGTAAGAAATGGAATCGTTTTCAAAAAACAAATAGACTTCGTGGTTTTCAGGAGCGATAACATTCTTCAATTTAAAATTCAATTCTGCAAAAGCTTCTGGCGTTTCAACAGTCATACCGCAAACACCAAGTGGGAGTGCTGCATTTCTCGCTTGAAAACTTTTGGCATACTTCCAAGTTCCTTTTTTGGATGAGGAATAATTGACAGAAGAATAGGTATTTGCTGCCGAATAATTGAACATCAATCCTCTTCCACCCGAACCATATTTTTTATGGAAGTTGGCACGCGCAATTGTTGTCGGATTTTCAGCTTGAATGTGGCTCCCACCATAATGTAAAATCACCAGTTTATCCTTGTCCACATTTTCAAAATGCGTCGCAAATTTCTTCAGTTGATCGTTGTTGTAAAATTGTAAATAAGCGTAGTTTAAATCAATATTTAAGGCAGGAGGGTATGTAATTTCTTGACCAAAAAATAAAGGACTAGAAATCAAGAATAGAAAGCCAAGAAATAATTTAATTTTCAATTTTCTTAAGTGTATCTTCAACTATTGGATTCGTTGATTTTAAGGTATCAACCACTACTTTTTTAGGTGGAACATATTCACCGTTTTGTTTCCCCAATC
>JBILQY010000043.1:0-11423 GCA_044372955.1 Crocinitomicaceae bacterium
CTTGTTCAAGAATTTCATCCTTAATTTGATTCATTACATAACTTTTGCCCACTCGTCGCTGACCCGTGATGATTTTAATCAAGCGATCATTAATGTAAGGTTGAATTTGTTCAAAATAAAGAGGTCTTCTTTTGTAATTCATTTATTATAATAAAAACATTTACAAAAGTAATTTATTTTATTTATTGTAGTAAACAAATTTAAAAAAAATAAAAAAGTATTTACCATAAGAAACAAAATCAATAAATCAACCCAAAAACAGCCGTCAATGCAGCAGTCTCTGTACGCAATCGATTTTCACTAAGATTAATAGGAATGAAGCCTTTTTCAAGCGCTAATTTTACTTCTGCTTCAGAAAAATCGCCCTCTGGACCAATTAAAAAGGGAATAAATTCATTCATTGATTTCAGTAGCGCTTTTTCTCCTTCGTAGCAATGTCCAATATATGCTTTTGGAGTTTCATTGATAAAAGCAGTTACTGATTTTAAATCTTCAATTTCAGGTAAATAGTAACGTTTGGATTGCTTCATCGCAGCCACTGCAATTTTGTGAATGCGTTCCAAATTAACGTTGTTTCGCTCGTTGTTGGCGCACTTTAAAAAAGTCAATTTCGTCAAACCAAGTTCAGTTGCTTTTTCTAAAAACCACTCGATTCTGTCCATATTTTTTGTGGGAGCAACGGCAATGTGAATTTCATTTACTGCTTTTGGATGCAAAATAGCTTCGAGCACTTCCACGGAACATTTTTTTGGATTATCGTCGATGATGCGTGCTTTTAATTGCACTCCTTTACCATTTAACAATTCTAAAAGATCTCCTTTTTTCTTTCGTAAAACGCGCACACAATGCTTTGATTCTTCTTCTGAAAGCGTGTAAGCTTTGGTTTCTAAAATAATTTCAGGAGCGAAAAAAGATGCCATCAATACAACAATTTATAAGTCATTTCGCGCATCAATTCGGAAGATGGCGTAGTTGAATTTCCAACTCCTTTTGCTTTTAAATCATATTCGTGAAGTGTGGCAATATTTTGAGCTAATTTTTTAGGGTCATAATTATTACGTTGATTACTCAATTCTCCGGCTACAAAAGGATGAACACCTAAAGCTTGAGCAACCGCATCTCGTGATTTATTCGGTAAAAAGTGAATTTTCATTAATTGTGTAAACAGCTTAAATAAATTCGGGATAATCACAATTAATTCTCCCGCTTTTGGATTGTATTCGAAATATTGAACAATTCGGAAAGCTTTTACACTATCTTTTGTAGCAATTGCATTTGTTAATTCAAATATGTTGTAATCTTTTGAAATCCCAATGTTTTCTTCGATGTGAATTTCATTAATCGTCGTTCCAGCTTCAATTAACAAAGCTAACTTCTCAATTTCCTTAACAATCCGCCCTAAATCATTTCCTAAAAATTCTGCTAAAAGCATTCCTGCTTTCGAAGTGATTCCGTAGCCCAATGATTTTACATAAGCCTGAATCCATTCAGACAATTGATATTCTTTTACTTTTTCTGATTTAAAAACAATCCCATGTTTTGCAGCGTTTTTTAAGGATTTCTTTCGCGCATCAAATGCTTTATATTTGTAACAAATCACAAAAACAGTTGATTCTAATGGCGATTCAAAATAGGCATCTAATTCGTCAAATTGTTTCAAATCTTGTGCTTCTTTTAGAATTACCACTCGTCTTTCAGCCATCATCGGGTACGACTTTATCTCACTGATTAACGATAAAATTTCCGTATCTTTTCCGTAAACAACTGTCTGATTGAAGTCGCGTTCGTGTTCTTCCAACGCATGTTCGGCAATTGCATTAGAAATCAAGTCAATGAAATAAGGTTCTTCCCCGTGCAGAAAGTAAATCTTTTCGAGTTTTTTACTCTTTATGTCCTTGATGATGAGTTTATGATCCATGGAAGTTCAAAGGTACAAAACGGAAAGGATTTTGGATTGAATTGTTGATTAGAAATAGTATTAATTCTTCGTTTGACCTAAAATTTTAAACTCTGTTCTTCTATTCAATTGTTTGTTTTCTGGGGTGTCATTAGGTGCTATTGGTTGTGATTTGCCATACCCTTTTGCTATCATTCGCTCTGTTGGAATTCCTTTAGTAATTAATGCCTCAACCACGACTTTCGCACGGTCGAAAGACAGTTTCATATTTTCTGCATCTCCACCCACATTGTCTGTATGTCCTGAAATTTCCACATTGATTTTTGGGTTTTGTTTAAGTAAATCATACAGTTTTCCAATTTCAAGTGCCGAAGATTCTGTCAATTCAGATTTTCCTGTTTGAAAAAAGATATTGTTTAAGACAATTTTCTTTCCTTCTTCAATTTTTTGCATTTTGACTTCCTTCTTGATTTCTTGGAAAACAGCAGTATCAGAAACGTTAAAGTTTTCAGAGTAAAAAAGGAAATTGTCCTTGCTAACGGTCATGGAATAATTTCGTCCAGGAGTTAAAATCACTACAAACTTTCCAGTAACAGAATTCGAGACATATTCTCCAACAACAGTATTACTATCAATATCTTCCACTTTGATATTTGCTTCAATCGGCAATCCTGTTACTTCGTCGATTACGTAACCAACAAATGTGATTAAGGAAGATTTTTTCTCTTGTGGATAAATGATTTCGTAGATATCATATTGACCTAATCCTCCCTCTCGATCGGAAGCAAAATATCCTTTTAAACCTGAAGGAGTTTGCACATAATACAAGTCATCAAATTCAGTATTGATTGGAAAACCTAAGTTTTCTGGTTTTGTCCATGTTCCATTTTCATTTAAAGTGGATTTATAAATATCAATTCCTCCAATTCTCGGTGAATGATTGTTCGAGCTGAAATAAAGCGTTTTTCCGTCAGGATGGAGGAAAGGTGAATACTCATTTCCAACAGTGTTAATTGCTTTTCCAAGATTCTTAGCTTCTGTCCAAAAACCTTTTTCATTTCTTTTTGACATCCATAAATCTTGATCACCATAACCACCTTCGCGATTGGATGACCAAACCAACGTTTTTCCATCTGCGGCGATAGAAACTTGCGCATCCCATGATTTTGAATTGATTATTGCACCAAGATTAATTGGTGTGTTCCAAGTATTTCCTGTTAAAGTTGCACCATAGATATCACAGCTTCCATAACCATCAGGTTCGTTGCATCTACCACAAACTACAAACTGCCCATCGCCTGTAAAAGAGGCAATTCCATTGTTGTTTTTCGTATTTACAGGCGTTCCAAAGTTTTGTGGGGTACTCCATTTACCATCTACTGTTTTCAAGCTGTACCATAAATCTTCATCATTAACACCTTCCTTGTTTTTTCCACCTGTGCTTCCCACACGAGTTGAAGTAAACAAGAGCATGGACTCATCTGCTGTCACCGATGGAAAATAATCTGCTTCGATTCCATTTATTTCTGACCCAAGATTAACAACCTCAACCTTTTCAGGTGTTAGTTTTAATTGTGCGCCTGCTTGTAGTTGTTCTTTATTTGCAATCGTTTGTTTTTTCCATTTATTGATCAATTCTTTTTGTGCTGAATTCAAGGAGAATTTGTCTAATGTGTAATCAAGCCATTTAACAGCATTATCGAAATCATCCAAACTTTTGTAGGCCAAATACATTCCGACCGGAGCCATAAAATCAACAAGTGGATCTAATTCTAAAGCTTTGCTTAGGTATTTTATCCCTTTAACCTCCGAACTATCTTTTCCGTCATTGACGTAACTCATTCCTAATTTATAAATAAACTGGGCATCTTTCTTTTTCAAATTCTTTAAGGTCGATAATGCAGTTAAATAGTTAGAGGCTGCCAAGCTGTAATTTTTCGCTGTGTAAAATACATCGCCTAACTGAATATATGTCTTTGCTTCAACTTCATCTTCTTCCAATAATCCTTTTGGTAGTTTTTCATTCAGTTCGGCAGTGTCATTTGCCATTTGTTTTCTAATTTTTTCCATTGCTTTGTAAAAAGACATGTCGTAAGCCTTTGATTCAGCATCATTTGTTTTATACCCCCAATAACCAGTGATAAATGCGGTATAAGTTCCTTTTGAATTATAGGTTTTTATGACATTTCCTGTTTTGTCTTTTACATCTAATTGCAACTTTGTAATACCTTTTCTATGACCTACGGGTATTCCGAGTAATGATGCCGTTCCTGCTGTTCCAATTGAGGTGGCAGTACAAAAAATAAACCATAGCGGATTTCGTGTCTTTTTTTGCATAATTTTTTGAATTTCAACACTTCCCATGTTTTCCTTGTCAAATGCTAAAGAATCTTTTGCTGTTAGCTGACAAATATTGTGAAGCATTTCGTATTCAAAAACACGAGTTGCTGTGGCATCCAAGTATGAATTAGCATTGATTTTGAGTTCAACAGGCTTAAGTTTACTTGGAATTTTATCTTCCTTCAACTTTAGGCTGTAAGAAGAATAAGAGCGACATCCGACGGTTAAAAAAACCACAGAAGCTAAAAGTAAAAAGAAAGAATTTTTCATTATTCGGAAGATTTGTGAATAATCCTAATATCAGGACTTTGAATCACTTTCGAAGTTAGAAAAAAGATTTGAATTTGTTAATAAAAGTCAAAAAACTTAATTAGCGAATTGACCTAAATCAATACGAACTTGTCGCGCCTCCAACATTTTCAATTGGATGCCAAGTAGTTTTTATTTCTTGTAAGTCAGCGATGTAATGTAAGGCTTGTGATTTTTCCGAATTCCAATCAGGCGTATATTCAAACTTACGTTTTAAGTTATCGACTGCTAGAATTGAAAGTTCTTTTTTGAATCCATCTTCTAAATGCGAAACCAATAAGGCATTTACATCCATGTGACTGGCTAAAGTTGGTGCCATTTCAGCAGGGGAACCGGTTAAAATATTTACCACACCTCCTGGTAAATCAGAAGAATTCAACACCTCAGCAAACGTCACAGCACACAAAGGGAATTTCTCAGCAGCCAAAACAACAACCGTATTTCCGCCGCAAATTGCTGGTAAAACTAGTGAAACTAAACCTATCAATGAGGTTGATTGCTCAGCAATTACACCAACAACTCCCATCGGTTCGCAACTCGAAAAGTTAAAATGCGAAGAAGCAACTGGATTCACTGAACTCAAAATTGCATTGTATTTGTCACACCATCCAGCATAGTAAACGATGCGGTCGATACTCAAATTAACTTCTTTTACTGCATTTGCTTTAGAAAGACCTTGCTTCATCAATTCTTCTACAAATTGAGCATGTCTTCCTTCTAGCATTTCAGCGATGCGATATAAAATTTGTCCGCGGTTAAAAGCAGAACGTTCTGCCCAAGAGCCAGCTGCTTTTCGAGCCGCCACAACAGCGTTACGAACATCTTTTTTCGAAGATAAACAAACGTTCGCTAAGGCTTTACCTTTTGCATCAAGTGGTGTATAATACCTTCCTGATTCTGTTCTCGGAAATTGACCTCCGATGTATATTTTGTATGTTTTTAGAATTTCCAATCGTGACATTTTTTTTTGATTTTAAGAGAAATGAGTTAATGAGAAATGAGTTAATGAGTTAATGAGAAATGAGTTAATGAGTTAATGAGTTAATGAGAAATGAGAAAATGATATTATGACTTATGTATTTGGGTGCGAAGTGAGATTTAACTTCCCCCTTTGAAGGGGGATTGAGGGGGATGACATTTAAAAAACTTCACCCTCCTTATTCTCCCTCAAGTCTGACGACTCTGACGAGTATCAGACTCCGTCAGAGGGAAGAAATTTTCAACTTAACTTAACATATCCACTCAATCCGTGAACTCCACCTTCGCGACCAAATCCACTTTCTTTGTAACCTCCGAAAGGAGAAGTTGGATCAAATTTATTGTATGTATTTGCCCAAACAACTCCTGCTTTTAGTTTTGTCGTTAGGTTAAAAATACGCGAACCTTTATCTGTCCAAACTCCTGCTGCAAGACCATAAGGTGAATTGTTTGCTTTTTGAATGACTTCATCCACTGTTCTGAAGGTTTGAATCGTCAAAACAGGACCAAAAATTTCTTCCTGAGCAATGACGCTTGATTGCGCAACATCTAAAAATAAAGTCGGAGCGCAATAGTAACCTTTGGACGGTAAATTGCAAGTTGGTTGGTACATTTCTGCACCTTCATCTAAACCAATTTGTATGTATTTGTTTATCGTTTCTAATTGCTTTTTAGAGTTGATTGCTCCGATGTCTGTGTTTTTATCCATTGGATTTCCAACGTATAAACTATCCATTCGCTGTTTTAATTTTCGGATTACTTTTTCAGCTATACCTTCTTGCACAAATAAGCGTGATCCGGCACAACAAACGTGACCTTGATTGAAGAAAATTCCATTGATTATTCCTTCAACTGCTTGGTCGATAGGTGCATCTTCAAAAATAATATTCGCTGATTTTCCACCTAATTCTAAAGTTGCTTTTTTGTGCGTTCCAGCAATTGCTTTTTGAATTAATTTTCCAACAGCCGTCGAACCTGTAAAGGCAATTTTGTTGATGTCGGGATGATTGACAATCGCTGCACCTGTGTCGCCATAACCCGTTACAATATTCACAACTCCATGAGGTAAACCAGCTTCTTCAATGATTTCAGCCAATTTCAAAGCGGTCAATGAAGTAGTTTCTGAAGGTTTAAGTACAACGGTATTTCCAGCGGCTAAAGCAGGAGCAATTTTCCAAGCAGCCATTAAAAGCGGAAAGTTCCAAGGGATAATTTGACCTGCAACGCCTAAAGATTCAACCTTGCGATTTGGGAAAGCATATTCCAATTTATCTGCCCAACCTGCGTAATAGAAAAAATGATTACAAGCCAAAGGAACGTCGATATCGCGCGATTCACGAATGGTTTTTCCTGCGTCCAATGACTCAATCACAGCAAATTCTCTAGCACGTTCTTGCATCAAACGAGCAATACGATAAATGTATTTTGCACGTTCAGAAGCCGGCATTTTAGACCATACATTTGTATAAGCTTTTCGTGCTGCTTTCACCGCTAAATCTACATCTTTTTCGTTTGCGTAAGCGATTTCAGCCAACACTTCTTCTGTCGCTGGATTGATCGTTTCAAAGTATTTTTTTGACGAAGGAGCTACCCATTTTCCGTCGATGAATAAGTTGTATTTTTTATTCAATTTGATATGTCCTGTTCCTTCCGGAGCCGGCGCATATTCCCAAGTTGATTGTTCTTGTGCCATAATTAATCGATAGAGAAGTAATCAGAAGATTGATAAACTCCTGTTTTAGTTTTTAATACTTGCATTAATACATCGTTTGCCAAGCTGCTTGCTCCAAAACGGAACCATTCATTCGTAAGCCAAGCATCACCAAGAATTTCTTTGACCATTACTAAGTTGTGCAATGCCAATTTCGAAGTTGAAATTCCGCCAGCAGGTTTCATTCCTATCATAATTCCTGTTTCGTCAAAATAATCGCGAATGGCCATCAACATGGTGTAAGTTACTTGCATCGTAGCTGCAGGTTGAATTTTTCCAGTTGAGGTTTTTATAAAATCAGCACCAGCATAAATTGCGATGTCACTTGCTCTACGAACGTTGTCCAAAGTCACTAATTCACCTGTTTCCAAAATAACTTTCAAGCGCGCCGCACCACATGCTTCTTTAATGGCTGCAATTTCATCAAAGACAAAATTATGTTCACCTGCTAAAAATTTTCCGCGCGAGATAACCATATCAATTTCATCCGCACCCGATTCAACTGCAAATTTTGTGTCTGCGATTTTCACTGCTAAAGGTGCTTGTCCTGAAGGAAAGGCTGTAGAAACAGAAGCAACTTTTACTCCTGAATTTTGCACTTCTTTTTTGGCGATTGCCACCATCGACGGATAAACACAAACGGCTGCAACAGTAGGTAAATCAGGAAATTCATCGTGAAGATGTTGTGCTTTATAACACATTTGTTTCACTTTTCCGGGCGTATCTTTTCCTTCGAGCGTAGTTAAATCAATCATATTCAAGACCATTTTCAGCCCTTGTTCTTTGGTTTGATTTTTTATACTTCGAGTTTGAAAGCGCGCCACACGTTCTTCCACTCCGACCTTGTCCACAGTTGGCGAAGGCGGAATCGTTAAAAAATTTGGAGTTTTATTTGACATAATCAATTTCTACTTCCAAAAATAGGAAAAGATAACTAGATAATAGAGTTTTGGAGAGAAAGATGAGTGAGATTGGGTTCTTTATCAGCCAAACCAAAATCCCAATTTAAGTTAATATTCATTTTACCTTTCTTTTGCTTGATCAAAAGAAACAAAAATCAAGGCTCTGAATTTCTCTTTGTTCGCGAATAACTTTTCTACAAAGAGTTACAACTCGTTGCGAACAATTTTAACTCCTTTCTGAAACTGAAATTTTTTTAAAATGTTCTTTCAGAAATTTTAAAAATTAACAGTTTCAGTTCAGTAGCTAAAACCTAGAAATTCAAGGCCGAGTAGGTTCGTTAATATTTATGTATTAATCCTCACTTCGATGAAATGCTTGACTTTCAAGTTAATGATATTCTACTAGATGATTTAGGGAGATACAGATAATCTTTCAACCGAAACGATAAATGTTTTACGTGATTACACTAGTCAACTAAACACAAGTATTATTGCTGTAACGGAACTATTACAAATTCACCGTATTGGCAAGGTGAAATTTAAAAAGCAAAAAACAAGTGCAGAAATAATTAATGCAATTGAAAATACCTTAAATGTTAAAATACGGTCATTTACCAACCAGCATTTAGAAACGCTAACAAAACTTTCCTTTTTCGATGGACATAATGACCCATTTGACCATGCAATTATTGCTCAAGCAATTTCTGAAAAAATGATTTTGATTTCCTCTGATACCAAGTTTGAAAATTATACAAAACAGAAACTAAAATTCGTTTTTAATAAACGATAACCAGAAGTATCTTCATTTTCATCAATAACTATGAAAAATGTGATGATTTACACATTCTGGACACTTAAAGTGTGATTTATCCTATTTACACCATTGAATAAGTTGAGTCGTATAGTCAGCAAGAAAATGAGGAATATTGAGCATTCCATCTCTGAATTGAAGGTTTTTCAGCGAATAACGAATACGTAGGGTTGGTTCAAACTTACTTTGGTAAAGTGTTAGACTTCTACTTTTCGTATTTTCATCGCTTTTAACTTCAATCGGAATGATTTCATTGTCATTTTGGATAATAAAATCTATTTCTGCCGTATTGCCGGAAGACCAATATCTTGGCGTATCCTCAAATTGAGTTTTTAAGCTTTGTAAAATATAATTTTCAATTAAAGCACCTTTAAACTCAGAAAACAAGCGATTACCTTCAATAAACGCAGCTGGTGACAATTTTGATAACTTCCTAATGAGCCCAACGTCAAATCCATATAATTTGAAAGCATTTTGATCGTCGTAAGCAGAAAGTGGTAGTGAAGGTTTGCTTATTTGTTTCACTTGATAGCACAAACCAGCATTTATTAACCATTGAATGGCATCTTCGTATTCTCTAGCACGAGCACCTGATCGAATCAATTGATAAACAAACTTTTTATTTTCTTTTGCTAGTTGAGATGGAAGCGAATCAAAAACTTGGGCAATTTTTGCAATATCACTCATTACTGGGTGTTTTCCAAAATCACCTTTGTAAGATAAAATTAAGTTATTGAGTACTTCATCAACCTCTTCAAATATCTGATTCTCATTGAAAGTCCTAACAACAGCAGGCAAACCACCTGTTATCATATATTTTTTAAATTGATGAATTAAGTCATTGAAAAAATAACTTGGAATGGGTTCTAAGTCGTTAATTTGTTCTAAGTAGTTGTATAATTTTTCATCCCAGTAAGGTAGTACTTCTTGAAAAGTCATCGGATAAACCGTTAAAAATTGAACTTTACCAACTGGAAATGAAATTCCACTATTCAATAAAATTCCAAGTAAGGAGCCAGCGCAAATAATTGGAATGTTCGGATTTTGTTCGGCAAAATATTTAAGGGTATTTAATGCTTCAGGACATTCCTGAATTTCATCCAGAATAACAAGTGTTTCATTATCGATTTTTAAACCTCCAATCAATGAAAGTGTGTTGAGAATTTGGGTAGTATTTTTATTTGTTTGAAAAAGTTCTTTTAATTCTGGACGTTCATCAAAATTGAAATAAACAAATTTTGGAAAATGCTCTTTTCCGAAGGATTGCATTAAAAACGTTTTCCCAACTTGTCTAGCTCCTCGTAGAATTAAAGGGAGACGTGTTGGTTTATTTTTCCAAGAAATTAATTGATTCATTAATCGTCTTTCCATTTTTTACTATGATAAATGTGTAAATAATCACAAAAATAACACTTAAAGTGTGATTTTTACATTTTTCAGACAGAAATACACCTAAAAATTAAGCACGAAGGAATAGTGATTTTACGGCATAACTTTGAATTACTGAATTTAACATTTCCTTAAATGTCTATCTTTGCGCCATGATTCCATTTTCTCCCCCTCGTATCGATCAACGTGTGCTTGATGAAGTCAATGCAGCTTTGTTAAGTGGCTGGATTACAACAGGTCCTCGCACTAAATTATTTGAAAAAAAAATAACTGAATATTGTGGTTGTAAAACAACAGTCGCTGTCAATTCGTGGACTTCTGGCATGGAAGTTTTCTTGCGTTGGTGGGGAATTGGCGAAGGAGATGAGGTTATTATTCCTGTTTACACTTATTGTGCAAGCGCAAATGTGGTGCTACATACAGGAGCAAAACCAGTTATGGTGGACATTAGTAAAGATGACTTCAATATATCAATAGAAAAAATTAAAGCGGCAATTACTCCTCGAACGAAAGTTATAATGCCCGTTGATATTTCTGGATTCCCTTGCGATTACGATGCTATTTATGAACTAGTTAATACTTTTAAAGATCAATTTTTGCCTAAAACTGAAATGCAAAAACAGTTGGGAAGAATATTAATCGCAGCTGATGCAGCACACAGTTTTGGTGCGATTTATAAAGGTAAAAAATCAGGAAGTTTGGCTGATGTTACCTGCTTTTCGTTCCACGCAGTTAAAAACTTAACAACAGCCGAAGGTGGTGCCGTTTGTTTTAATTTACCAGAAACCTTTGACTACGAAACGATCTACAAAGATTTTTGCATTAAAATTCTTCACGGTCAATCAAAAGATGCTTTAGCAAAAACAGTTAAAGGCGCTTGGAAATATGACGTAATCGAACCAGGTTATAAATGCAATATGACTGATATTCAAGCTGCAATTGGACTAATAGAGTTGGATCGCTATGGTGAAAATTTAGAACGAAGAAAATCTATTTTTGAAGCGTACGATGCAGCTTTTGGAAAACAACACTGGGCTATACTTCCGAAATACAAAGATGAAAATCGTGAAACTTGTTACCATTTGT
>JBILQY010000359.1:0-3309 GCA_044372955.1 Crocinitomicaceae bacterium
GACACAGCCATCTAAAGACTTTATATAAACTGTGATATTTCCGCCTTGTAGATTCCCAAAAGTGCTATCTGGATAAAAGTTGGTGCCATTAATTGAATAGGTAATTTGATTTCCAACTCCTGAAATGGAAAGACTGGCATCAGCATAACCAAAACAAGTTGCATTAACAATATCTACATCAGTAATTTCTGGAACTGAAATGGTTGGCGCTTCCACATCAAATGTTGGTGTTCCTTGAGGAATACCATTAAAAGACGCATTTCCTTGAATGTTCAAATAGTCACCATCAAATTTATAATAAGCCAAAAGTCCAGTTTGAGTAGTAGGATTAGACAAATTGTTCATGTTTTGTAAAATTTGCGGTTGCGTTCTAACAACATTCCAAACCCTTAATTCGTCAATAGATCCACGGAAATGGTCCGTACCAGGACTCGCAGATCTTGTTCCAATAGCAGCAACAAAATCGTTTGTTACAATTGTTCCAGTATGTGCACTATCAGCTACAAGACAACCATTTATGTAAAGTTTTATCGAAGCTCCATCATAAGTTGCGGCAATATGATACCAAACATTATTTACAACAGGTATTGAGCTATTTACAACTTTGAAACCATTGCTTGTGGTCATTTGAAAGTTATTTGCTCGCAATAAATAATTGACATTAGAAGGGTCTAAATGTTTGGACAAAATATTTTGAATGTTTCCGTTAGCACCTCTTTTATATAATGCTTCAACGGTAAGTTGTGTTCCTCCAACGTCCAAGTCACCAACAGCTAGCCATCGTTGTGCTGGAGCAGGAAATGTACTTAATGAACTTTGAGAAAAAGCGTAAAAATTTGAAAAAACTAAAGCGAGGAGAAAGCTTAGTTTGATTGAAATAGTGGAGAATCTAGTTGAAATCATATAAATTATTGGTACAAAGATAATTTGCATTTAATAGTTGACGTCAAAAAGACACTTAACAAGCGATTTTAGTTGCTTACTTATTAAAAATATAACTATCTAACAATATGAAAATAACCAGATTTTGAACCTTCGTCGTAAACAAGTTTGTAGAAATAAACACCATCGTTCAATTCCGTTCCGTCAGCTGTTTTTCCTTCAAATGGATCTTCATTAAATTTATGAGAAAAAACAAGGTTGCCCCAACGATTGTAAATGAATAACTCAAATTCATAACAAGTATAAAAATACGATTGAATGTCTAATTTATCATTTATACCATCGTTGTCAGGTGTTATGACATTCGGAAAAATGAAGTCTTCAAAACTGAAAATATTAGTTATTGTAACTGGAATAGAAGCGGATGGAGAAACGCAACCATTTACGGTTACTGTAGCACTATAATTTCCCATGTTAATAGGAAAAGCATTAAAAAGCGTATCTATGGAAAGAGAAGCGAAATTATTTGGTCCTGACCATGTAAAATTACCATTAGCTACGGGCATTGCTGCAAGATTCAATAAGTCTCCCGGACAATCTAGTGGGCTGTTACTAAGTAAAGTAGGCGCAACAGGAATAGGATAAATTGTCATTTGCAAAGTAACTACTGAGTCACAACCATTTGATCCAATTAAAGTAGCGGAATAGGTTCCGGCTGAGGTTATTGTTTGCCCATTGAAGTTATAACTCAATCCATCACACATACCATAAGTAACAGTAGAGCTTGTCGTTGGCTTAATGGTTAAATTCAAGTAAACTATTGAATCACAGCCAGCTGCATTTTCTAAAGATTGCGAATAATTTCCAGCATTTGACAGATTTTGACCAAAGAAAGTATAAGAATCACCAGGGCAAATCGCAACATTTTGTGTTGAACTCAAAACAGGATTCATCGTTAAATTTAATGTAACAAGTGAATCACATCCAGCAGCATTTTGGACAGTTTGTGAATAAACACCTGGATTGGAAAGTGTTTGACCAAAGAAAACATACGAACCTCCTTGGCAAATGCTCTGATTAATTGTTCCAGTTAAAATTGGATTGAAAGATAAATTCAAGGTAATTACTGAATCGCAACCATTGGATGCTAAAACTGTAGCTTGATGTTGACCAGCGGTTGAAAATGTTTGTCCTCCAATCGTGTATGAACCTCCTTGACAAACAGATGCATTGATGGTATTAAAGATTTTTGGTTTAACTGTAACTACTACCTCATCTGACACTGGACACGATGTTGGATTACTCGCTAATGTTGTTGTAACAGAATAAGTTTGCGTAATAGGAGTTGTTCCAGTATTGGTTAATGTCACTGTTGGATTAGCTACATTTGATTGACTTAAACCAGTTGTTGGTGACCATGAATAAATATAATTTGGATTACTTGCTGAACCTATTTGACCAGTTGAACCTGTACAAATTGCGATATCTGGACCAGCGTTTGGTTCCGCAATATCTGCGTAAATAACTGCATTTTTAATTGAATGTCTATCGTTTGAGCCACCAGTACTTGCTGTAAAACCCATGTATCCAACAAAAGAAACGGTGTAGTTTGTACTTAGCCATTGCGTTCCGTTTACAGTAACGGTTATTACACCATTGTTATAATTGATTATTGCACGGTTATAACCTGATGAACGAATAAAATTTAAATTTCCACCTGAGTTATTGACTTTTACAATTCCTGCAGCGCATTCATTATAGCCAGCACCATTATAAATTTGAATTTCTGGATTTGCTCCACAACCATTATCAAAGGTGTCAAAAACAACTTTTATTCCATTAGCCGTTTGAGGAATCCCAACTCCACCGCCACTTACAAAACCTGTTGGAGGAACATCAAGAAAACAGAAAGCAATCCCATCCGCACCGCTTCCATCATTGATTCTAAAGTAGAAATCTACATTCCATTGATAACACGTGGCTAAGTCGATAGGTTGACTGTAGAATACGCCACCACTCGAACCATTCACATTGTTGGTAAGAATTACTTCATCAGCATTTGAATCGGTATCACCACCTGTGTCGCCAGCAGCAGCAGCTCCAGTTAAATTCCAACCTGTTGTATTAACGTTAGGTGAACCCATTAATTCAGCAAAAACCAATGATTGCGAAAAGAGTTTTGAAGAGAGAAAAAAGAGAGAAAATAATAGAATTATTCTTCTGTGCATAGTTTTAATTTTAATCAAAAATGGTGATAATTTGTAATAAAAACAAAAAGTAAAAGGTTATGTTCGTTAGATAAATTCTGCCAACTCCATCCAACGCTCTGTTTTTGATTCAATTTCTTCGGTGATTTTTCCGAGTTTAATTCCCAAATCATAAACTTCCTTGTTTGTCAATGTACCTGACGAAAGTTGCTCGACTATT
>JBILQY010000131.1:0-6943 GCA_044372955.1 Crocinitomicaceae bacterium
GGGGAATTTGAATTTTTAATTAAAAACGTAAAAGGTTTACCAAATTAACTTAATTCCATACTTATTCAATTCAGAATCTTTTGAAATTAAAATCAAATCTTCAGAGATACCTTGTGAAATAATCAATCTATCAAAAGGGTCTCTATGTATAAAAGGTAAATTCAACAATTCAATTAAATGTTCACTATTGATTTCGATTATTTCAATTTTATTCCTGGATGTAAATTCGAAAAGTTCTTTAATCGACAAACCAAGTTTTAACTTACCTAATTGAACTTTAATGGTAATTTCCCAGAAACTTGCAATACTTATGAAACAAGGTTCATTTACATTTTTAATTAATTCTTTGATTTCCTTAGGCAATTTTTTATCTCCTGAAACAAACCACAAAAATGTATGGGTATCTAATAAATAAGGCATTACATAAAATCTTTAAAATCTTCAATTGGATCATCAAAGTCTTCTGATAGATGAATTTTACCTTTGGCAAAACCAAACTCACGCTCTTTTTTAGTTGAGTCAACTTTAGATTTTTGCTTCAAAAACTCAACAAACAACGCTACTTCATTTCTAAGTTCAATAGGTAATGAATTAATTTCCAATTTTAGTGATGTATTTGTCATTTTGTAAAGTTAAATAATTTCAAATTAAATTACACTCAATTTATCTGAAATTAACCGAGCTTTCAATTCTAAAAAGTTGCTTTTTATTTGAAAAAAATGTTTGTAAGAAACTTACATTTAATAAACCAAAAGACGAATATTTTATTTCTTTTCAGACTTTGAATTTTTACTTTTAGTAGTCCTAGTGTATCTTTTCGAGTTCAAATAAAAAACTGTATTCTTCAATTCTTTATTCTCCTTATATTTGACACACAAAAAATCAAACTATGAAAAATGTTGCTGTTATTGGAGCTGGAACGATGGGAAATGGAATCGCTCACGTATTTGCTCAATTTGGATATAAAGTAAATTTAATTGACGTTTCGCAAGTTTCTTTAGACAAAGCGATTGCTACGATCGGTAAAAACTTGGACCGTCAAGTTGGAAAAGGAGCTTTAACTGAGGATGGTAAAGATGCAACGCTTTCTAATATTACCACTTTTACAGCTATTCCTGATGGAGTGAAAGGTGTTGATTTAGTGGTAGAGGCAGCAACTGAAAACATCGATTTGAAATTAAAAATCTTCAAAGATTTAGACGCAGCGACAGAACCTCACGTGATTTTAGCAACAAATACTTCTTCGATTTCGATTACTAAAATTGCTTCTGTAACCAATCGCCCAGACAAAGTAATAGGAATGCACTTTATGAATCCTGTTCCGGTGATGAAATTGGTTGAAATTATTCGTGGTTATTCAACTTCGGATGAGGTAACTAATTTGATAATGGAAACTTCTAAAAAATTAAATAAAGTTCCAACAGAAGTCAATGATTATCCAGGATTTATCGCAAATAGAATTTTAATGCCGATGATCAACGAAGCGATTTATTCATTGTATGAAGGAGTTGCGGGCGTTGAGGAAATTGATACTGTTATGAAATTAGGAATGGCTCATCCTATGGGACCTTTGCAATTGGCAGATTTTATCGGTTTAGATGTTTGTTTGGCAATTTTACAAGTGTTACACGATGGTTTTGGAAATCCAAAATATGCACCATGCCCGCTTTTAGTGAATATGGTTACTGCTGGTAAAAAAGGAGTGAAGTCGGGAGAAGGTTTCTATTCTTGGACTCACGGCACAAAAGATTTAATTGTAGCTCCAAATTTTAAGAAATAATTAAAATTTCAACTATTTTAAGAACGACTTCATCAACTTTGGTGAGGTCGTTTTTGTTTTCCGTAGATTCAAAATTATCATAATCATTTTTGCACGCTTATTGTAATCAAAAGTCAAACTAAAAAATATGCGTTTATTTTTATTCTTTTTTCTGTTTCCTTTATTCGTAATTTCCCAAAAAAGCAAATCAGACAGTACTTTTGAATATAAATATTTCAAAAACGGTAAAATTTCGACCAAGCGATTACAACTTTCAGATAAAATCCATTTTGGATATTTGAAAGCATACAAAGTTGATGGAACTGAGATTTACTCTATGTCCACAAGAAATGTTGGAGGTCACGGCTCCGTTGATGTAGAATATTATCCGAGTGGAGCAATAAAAAAAGCGCACGCAACAAGTCAACCAGATGGTGGAATCCAGTATGGTGATATTACCCATTATTTAAGTGATGATGGTCCCGGAAGAATGATAACAACTCCAACTTTTCGTCAAGTTGATCCAGTTGTTGCACCGAAAATTGAAAAAAAACAAGAAGTTGTTCAATGCGCAACCATTTACAGCTCTGAAATTTTTATTGTTAACCTTACCAGAAAACCACAAACAATTATTTCAAAAAAAACGCCACCAAATGGAATTGGATTTAAAGAAAAAACTATTGTAAATCCTGGAGATACAGTTTTACTTGGTGGTTATTATGAAGCACAACTTTTCACTCCAGCGTCAACAGTTTTTAGTGCTGAAGTTGAACTCCTCAAAAATAGAAGTAATACCTTTCATTTTGTTTGGGATAATTTCATTCAAGCTACACCTGCTTTACGAAAACACTATTTACTATTGATTGATAAAAAGGTGAAGTAGTTTAAATTTTATTATTTGTTTTAATTCAATCATTTCTTACTTTTATCTAAAAAAATCAAGGAATGAAAAAACTAAAATATCTAAGTATTCTAGCCTTACCCTTAACGGTTTTTGTAAGTTTCAATAGTTCAGGTGTATTAACGTTTTTACCCGTATTTGTTTTCTTTGGACTAGTTCCACTTTTGGAAATGGCATTTAAACCAGATGCACGAAATATGGATGAAAACGAGCGAACTTTGGCGGCAAGTGATAAATACTACGATTACCTTCTTTATTTAATGCTCCCAATTCAATGGGGATTTTTGATTTATTTTTTGTTTACGATTTCAAGTACAGTAAATACAATTGAATTAGCTGGAAGAATAGTTTCAATGGGAATTATGTGTGGAGTTATTGGTATCAATTTAGGGCACGAACTCGGACATCGACTTTCTCGAATGGAACAATTAATAGGTGAAGCACTTTTGCTTAGTTCTTTAGAAAATCACTTTTTACCTTATCACAACCGTGGACATCATCACAATGTTGGAACACCTTCCGATCCTGCAACTGCGCGAAAAAATGAATTACTTTTTGTGTTTTGGTTTCGTTCACAAATTGGCAGTTATTTTCAAGCTTGGCAAATTGAAAAGGAACGATTAACAATTCAAAAATTAAGTTTTTTCCATTATTCTAACCGAATGATAGTTTACACAATCTTGCATTTGACATTGCTGACAAGTATCTATTTAATTTTTGGGACAAAAGTTTTACTGAGTTTTATTGTAGTGGCAATGATTGGAATTTTACTACTTGAAACGGTAAACTACATTGAACATTATGGTTTGGTACGTGAAAAAAAGGAAAATGGTAGTTATGAACGCGTTCGACGTTGGCATTCTTGGAATTCAAATCATGTTTTGGGTAGAATTGTGCTTTTTGAACTGAGTCGTCATTCAGATCATCATTTTAAAGCAGACCGACCGTATCAATTATTGGAATCTCATGAAGAATCTCCAACAATGCCTACTGGTTATCCTGGAATGATGTTGATGGCGTTGGTTCCACCTTTGTTTTTTAGTGTTATGAATAATAGGGTAGAGGCACATCGAAATCTGAAGCGTGTATAGGAAAAAGAAAGCCTTTATAAATAAAAATCGAATTTTTACCTAAAATTTCCTTCAAAAGATTCTTCAATAAAGGATAAATTTTCATAACTTCAAGTAAGCTATGAAGAATGAAATCATTTTATACCGCCCAAATGAAGCAGCAGAACATATCGAAGTTCGCCTTGAAAATGAAACTGTTTGGTTGAATCAAGCCCAAATGGCAATTCTTTTTGGGCAAACAAAACAGAATATTAGCTTGCACATTAATAATTGTTTTAAAGAAGGTGAACTAGAAAAAATTGCAACTGTCAAGGATTCCTTGACAGTTGCAACTGAAGGACAAAGAAAGGTTAAACGAAAAGTTGAATTTTACAACCTCGATGTCATCATTTCTGTTGGTTATCGCGTAAAATCTAAACAAGGCACCCAATTTAGGATTTGGGCAACAAATATGCTGAGAGAATATCTATTGAAGGGTTATGCCATAAATCAGCGCATGGATAGAATAGAAACTAATTTTGACAATCTTTCAAAGGAAGTAAGTAAAATATCCTTACAATTAAAAACTACAGAACTTCCTTCCCAAGGCGTTTTCTTTAATGGACAAATCTTCGATGCCTATGAATTAATGTCAAGAATCATTCGTTCAGCAAAGAAAGAAATAATCCTCATTGACAATTACATAGATGAATCTGTTCTTACACATTTAAGTAAACGGAATACTAACGTTGACGCAATTATTTATACCAAATCAATTTCTTGGGTTTTGCATCTTGATTTGGAAAGACACAATAGTCAATACCCATCCATAAGTATTCGAGAACTTAGACAAAGTCACGATCGTTTTTTAATTATTGACCGAAAAGAATTGTATCACATTGGGGCATCCTTGAAAGACCTAGGTAAACGATGGTTTGCTTTTTCTAAATTGGATGAGGTAATGTTGGGGTTTATTTTGGAAAGATTGAATGAAAATTAATTATAAGTTTTTCTCAGTAAAAAAAAAACTCCCTGTTTCCAAGGAGTTTCTTAAACTATAATCGTTACTCAAGCTTCTACTAATTCTCTGATTTTAAGAATTCTTCAAAGCTTAAAATTTTAGGACTTGTTTTTGATTTCTTTACTAATTCCTTCTCAAATGCTTTGATAGTGGAAGTTTTCATTTTTTCAAATTGTGCTTTTCCTTCGTTGAATGTATTGCGCAACATTGCTATGTTTTCCAATTGTGTTGAAGAAGGTGCGCCGTAATAAGAGCCGATTGTACTATAAATATCACCTAACTTCTCTCTCAATCTTGGTTCTCCAGCTCCTACATAGTTGTCACCTTTTGTGATGACCATTTTGTCGCGTAAGTTATCTAGTTCTTTGCTCAATGCTTGTGCTGCTTTATTTGGCGCTGAATTTTCATTCAAGAAACCTTTAACGCTTGCATCCCATTGATCCAATTCGTAAACGAAATAAGCTAACTCTTGATTGAAATTGTATAACTCAAGTGTTGTTTTTTGTTGAGCAGTTCTTTCTTCTAAAGTAAAAGGTGATTTCGGGTCGTATTGCACTTCGATTTCTTTTTCAAATACATCAGAACCTTTGGTAATTTTCACTTTGTATTTACCTGCTTTTACACGAGGTGCAAACATCGCTCCACCAGCAAACGTTTTACCTTTTGCAATTTTTGGTGCTTCCATATTGAATGACCATTCTACTGTGTTAATTCCTTTTTGTTTACCAGGTTGTAAAGTTGTTACCAATGCTCCGTTTGCATCAAAAATTTCCATTGTCATTTTTCCAAAAGTGTGTCTTTTTGAAAGAAAATAGCGGATTTGAGCATTGCTAGTCGGGTTTTCACCTACAAATTGAACTTCAGAACTTGTACCTCCAAAAGATGATTTTTCACTCATCGTATAAGGTTTGCTTTCAAAGAAATGTAGGTTTTTACTCATAATTTCATTGCTCAAACTTCTAATTGGTGTGATGTCATCTAAAATAATAATACCACGACCATGAGTACCCATAATCAAATCATTGGTTTTTGGGTGCAATTCCAAATAATGAATGGCAACACTTGGAACGTTATTTTTAAATTTTGACCAAGATAATCCTCCATCAAGTGTAACGTAAAGTCCAAATTCAGTTCCTGCGAAAAGTAGATTTGGATTTTTGTAATCTTCTTGAATATTACGCACAAAAATAGGAAGGTCTTTTGTTACAATTGAATTCCAAGTTTTACCGTAATCAGTAGTTTTGTAAATATATGCGTTGTAATCGTTTTTAGTGTGACCATCAAAAACAGCATAAGCAATCCCTTCACCGAAAACACTAGCTTCTACGTGATAACACCAGGTATTTAATGGCAAACCTTTTACATTAGCAGTAACATTTGACCACGTTTTTCCGCCGTCAGTCGTCACTTGAATATTACCATCATCTGTTCCAACCCAAATCACTTTTTCATTTAATGGTGATTCTGCAATTGTAAAGATTGTACAGTGATTTTCAGCGCCTGAATTATCGACAGAAAGACCACCAGATTCTGAAGCTCCCGTTTTTGTTTTATCATTTGTAGTTAAGTCAGGTGAAATTTTTGTCCAAGTATTTCCGCGGTCGTTTGATAGGTGTAAAAACTGACTTCCAACCAATAAACGATCAGGATTGTGAGGGCTTGTGGTTAATGCTGCATTCCAATTGAAGCGCAATTTTGGATCCCCTTGAACAGGAAAAGGTTTCACAACTTTCAACTGTTGTTCTTTTGTGTCGTAGCGCCAAATTGCATCAGCACCTTGCATTTCAGAGTAAACGATATGTGGTTGAGTAGGGTGAGGGAATACTCGAAATCCGTCTCCTTGACCTACTAAATTCCAATCTCGTGCTTCAATTCCTCCTGGACTTGATGACGGGCCAAACCAAGAATTGTTGTCTTGCAAACCTCCGTAAACATTATATGGTTCTTGATTGTCAACACTTACATGATAAAATTGACTTAATGGAAGATTTTCAATTATTTCCATAGTTGTTCCACCATTTAAACTTCTGTAAAGGCCTCCATCAGTTGCGACAAAAACTTTATCGGAATTATTGGGATCGAAGGAAATATCGTGAATGTCGGGATGCATTGCACCTAAGTTTTTGAAGGTTTTTCCACCATCGCGACTAATTGAACCAAATAAGCCTGCCTTCACAACTACCTCTGGATTTTTCGGGTCAACAACAATTTTT
>JBILQY010000376.1:0-3156 GCA_044372955.1 Crocinitomicaceae bacterium
TTGCTTTAGCCAAGACTTTTGGTTGTAAAATTGATGTATAAACACGCGCTCCAACATCGTTTTGTAGGCGACGTAATTTTGAAAGTGAATTGTCAAAAACTTTTACAGATGCGCCCAAACCAAGTGCTGCTCGCGTAGCAAATTCACCAACTGTTCCAGCGCCAATTACGACAACTTCAGTCGGTTGAACGCCCGCGATTCCTCCGAGCATCATTCCTTTTCCAGAAGAATAACTCGAAAGCAATTCTCCAGCAACAAGTAATGAAGTCGTTCCTGCGATTTCACCTAAGGTTCGAACGATAGAAAAAACTCCTTCGTCGTCTTTGATGTAATCCCAAGCAATGGCAGTGATTTTTTTGTTCATTAACTTTTGAAGAATCTCCTTTGGCTGTGTTGAAATTTGCAAGGCTGAAATAAAGGTCTGATTTCCAATCATTAAATCCACTTCTTCTTCTGAAGGTGGCGCGACTTTTAAAATGATGTCACATTCGTAAATTTCTTTTGTGCTATAGGAGATTTCTGCTCCTGCTTCGCTATAATCGTTATCCGAGAAATTTGCTCCTTCTCCGGCTTTTGTTTCAATTCGTACGCGATGTCCATGATTTACCAACAAAGAAACTGCCTCGGGTACAAGTGCCACACGTCGTTCTTGAAAACTTGTTTCTTTTGGAATCCCAATAAACAAAGAGCCTTTCTTTTTGCGCACCTCAAGCATTTCTTCTTTTGGTGTTAAACTTCCTTGCTGAATGAGTGTTTTGAGTAATCCTGGATCTGTAATCATAATTGAAAAGCTATTTCTCTTGAATTGTTCGTTTCGTCACAACGAATATACACCCAAATTACGTTATCTGGAAGAATAAAATTAATTTTTTCAGCCCATTCAATAAAAAAATAGGCTTTTTCTTCCAATAATTCATCCAGACCTAAATTGCGGATTTCGTTGGGGCTTTCAATGCGGTAACAATCTAAATGATAGATTTTTAAACCATTCGTTTCGTATTCATTGATGATTGAGTAGGTGGGAGAACCTTCGATTTCCTGAAGGCCTAATTGTTTTAAAAGTTCGGTAATGAAAGTCGTTTTTCCTGCACCCATTTCTCCGTCAAATGCAAAGCAAGTCGGCGTAGGAAAAAGGGCTAGAAACGCTTTTGCTACTGTTTCTAATTCATTGATTGAAGCAACTTTCCAACGGTGTTCCATGAATTATTCTGAAATCGTTTTGTAAGGTAAAACTGTGTGATTTTTCCATTGAAGTAACTCAAAATCAGTTCCGTCAAAGCGCCCAAAAGTTTGGTAATTAATCCATTCGCCAAGGTTGAAATAAAGCGTATCTTGAATTTGAAATTTCAAGGGCAAATGACGATGTCCGAAAATGTAATAATCGGCTTTAAGTTGTGGGTGGTTATCGCTTACGAAGTGATGAAGCCATTCTTTTTCTGGACCAACGTACAACGCATCTTCTTCTCCGTTTGAAATGCGACTGGTTTTCGAAAAATAACTTGCCAACCAAATCCCGAAATTGGGATGCAAACGTGCAAAAGCCCACTGACAGAATTTATTTCGAAAGATTTTCTTGATCAATTTATAGCCTTTATCGCCCGGTCCTAAGCCGTCACCGTGTGCGATGAAAAATTTTTTAGAACCAATCTGAATTTGATAATCATCTCTGTGTAATTCAATTCCCACTTCTTTTTCAAGGTAATCAAACATCCACATATCGTGATTTCCGCAGAAAAAGTGCACTTTGATTCCTTTGTCTGTTAAGTCGGCAATTTTACCAAGAAAGCGTGTGAATCCTTTTGGAATGGCGTGTTTGTATTCAAACCAAAAGTCAAAAATGTCTCCGACTAAAAAAATCTCCTTCGCGCTTGATTCGATGTGATTTAGCCAAGCAACGATTTGTTTTTCACGAGCTAAACTAAGTGCATCGGTTGGTGCACCCAAATGAAAATCGGAGGCGAAATAGGTGTATTTTTTTTCGGATTCCACCATTTAGTGTCCAAAAATCTTTTCTAATTCTTTTTCTAAAGCTTCACCACGAAGGTTTACTTTAATAATGCGTCCTTCTCTGTCAATAAGTACAGTGAAAGGAACACTTCCAACTTCATATAATCTTCCGACTTTTGCACTCCAACCTTTCAAGTCGCTCACATGATTGGGCCACGATAACTTATCTTGTTGAATTGCTGCCAACCATTTCGCGCGGTCAGTATCCAAAGAAACGCTCATAATTGTAAATCCGTCATTTTTGTATTTTTCATACGTTTTGACCACGTTTGGATTTTCCTTGCGACAAGGTCCACACCACGAAGCCCAGAAGTCAATCAATACTACTTTCCCTTTTAAGTCAGAAAGTTTCATTTGTTTTTTACCATCAGTTAAAAATTCTTCAAAGTCAGGAGCTAGCTTACCTTCAGCGAGTAATTTTCCTCCTTCAATTTTTTTCTTCAATTGTTTGTAGCTTTCGAAATACGATTTTACAGTTGGACTGTTTTCAAATGTAGAATTGATTTGCAACATCAGCGCCTCGTAGTTTTTAAAATCAGCCTCTGCATTTATTTGCGAAAGCGCCATAATCAAAGCTGGTGAATTAGGGTTATTTGTCACAAATTCTTGCAAAGCAGCTTGGTAAATTGTGTATTCTCCTTGCATGTATTGATTGATTGCTTGCTCACGACTAGGGTCCATTTTTAAAGCGGTCATTGCAGAATCACTTTTGATAGACCATTTTTCTATTACAATTGCAAAATCATTCATTGCTTTCGATTCGTCAGAACCTGTAATGTTGCAGAAATCTCTTAATTTGCTTCCGTCACCGTAAATTTTGATATCGCTATTATCGCGCAAAATCAACTGTATATTGGTATTTCCAACGCGTAAAATGTAATAATCCATTGCTGGAAGTTTTCCAACGAAAGCGAAGTTTCCTTTTTTATCTGGTGTAATTTTGTGGTAGTCTTTGTAATAATTTCCAAAAAATTGAGAAACGTAAAAGGTATCAGTTGGAGAATTAAAAATCATTCCTGATAATTTTACATTGATTTCTTTTTGGGCTTGACAACTTATCGTTAAAACTAAAAAAGTTGCAATAAATAAGATTTTCTTCATGTATTATTTTTTAAAAACTTCAGACAATTTTTGTTCCAAAACTTCACC
>JBILQY010000378.1:0-3145 GCA_044372955.1 Crocinitomicaceae bacterium
ATAAATCCCACATGCATGTTTACGCAGCTTGCAAAAAAAGGTCGTTTTGCAGAATTAAACAGTTCATGCATTAATGTTTGGTTACTACCACAATAGAGCATGGTTGTGTTGTTCAGGTTTTGAATAATTGTTCTTAGAAGTGCTTCAATATTTTTTTCAGGATAACTTAAAATTTGCTGAAATTCATCGAAAGCAATAACAAACTTGTTTTGTTGCTCATCTAATAATTGAAAAAGTTGCGCCAAGGTTTTTTGTTGCTGGGCTGGATTGTCAATGGTCAAACTAAGTTCTGGAACTCCATTTAACTCATCAAAACTTAAAACAGGACGAAATAATTTTAAAGCTTCCCATATTTTTTTACCTGTTGATTTTTCTGGCGGAAATTGCTGATAAATAACACTTGCCAATTGATTAATTAGGTCTTGAATATTTGTTGTTGCGAGAATGTCAATGTAAATACAACGTCTATTTTCTTTTTCTAAATATTGAAAAACATGGTGAATTAAACCTGTTTTACCCAACCTTCTTAGCGCAAAAAGAGTAGTGTGTTGACCGTTTATCAAGTAGTTTTTGAGTAGTTCTGTTTCTGATGTTCGATCACAGAAATACTCTTCTCCTTGATAACCAATTAGTAAAAATGGATTTTCGTTTTTTTTCATACGACAAATTTACTGTTTTTTAAAATGTATTACGCAATTTGCGTTACGCATTTTGCATAACGCAAATTGCGTAATGAATTTAATCAATTTTTCAGTAAGTCAAAATTTCATTCAAGTATTTTTGAATTTTCGCTATCTCCGATTTGAAGAGCGTTCCGATGTGTTGTTTTAAGCGTGTTTTGGACAAAGAACGTACGTGAAAAGTCAACACTTCGGAGGTTACAGTTAAGCCATTTTGAGGGGTAGGAAAGTGGTTGAGGTTTCTGTTATAGTTTTTGAGATTGGTGGTCAACTGGCAACATACCACTTTGGTTCTTTAACTGACGGATCTTTTTTATTTTTAAATTGTTTCATGAACTCCTTTGTAAATGAACGCTTTGTGAGCTAAAACATTCAAAGTAGTTCGTCAGCTGACAAATCACTTTTTTATGCCTGATTTTTAGAAAACTATATTGATTACGTTGATTTTAATTTTTTTATACATTAGTAGGTGGCAGTTTTTTTTTTGCTTATTTGTGGATCTCTAAATAACCCCCTCCATCCCAACAAAGGTCCAAGCGAGTAGGTGACTGGTTTTATTTCCTTGACTCATTTCAATGGTTTTAACCTCACGTGCGTTGACTTTTTTCAAAATTTTGTATAAATGTTTAAGGTGTTCTTTTTTTGAAATTAAACTACTGAACCACAAGCAAGAATTGGCATATTCTTTACTTTCAAGGATGAGTTGCTCAACAAATTTTAGCTCACCTCCATCACACCATAATTCGTTGCTTTGACCTCCAAAGTTTAAAATTATTTTAGCTGAATTTTGTTTTTTGAGGTTGTTTATTTTACGCTTACTACCAGTAAGGGCAGCGGCTGCAGATTCATGAAAGGGTGGATTACAACTAGTTAAATGGAATTTTTCATCTTTTTGAATGATTCCATGAAAAATCGATTGTTTTTCAGTTTGTAAACGAAGTGCTAGTTTACCTTTTAAACTGGGATTCATGTCTGCGATCCGTTTTGCATTTTCCAAAGCAATGGGGTCAATATCGGAACCAACGAAACTCCAATTGTAGGTCGAAATTCCAAGGATGGGATAGATGCAATTTGCCCCAACACCAATGTCTAAACAGCGAACTTCTGTTTTTTGATTCCCGAGAATATCAGCTAAATAATGAAGGTAGTCCACTCGACCCGGAATAGGTGGACATAAATAATTTGCTGGAATGTCCCAGTTTTCGATGCCGTAAAAATGGTTTAACAAGGCTTGATTCAGTGCCTTAACGGCTTCAGGATTAAAAAAATCAATTGCGTCATTTCCAAATTCATTGCGTTTAACAAATGGTGCAAGCGCTGGATATGTTTTGATTAGCACCTGAAAATCATAGCGTTCACGGTGTAAATTTCGTGGGTGAAGATTTGTTTTTAGCTCGCTATTTGGATTTTTTTCTTGCACTTGTGGAGGTATAAAATGGGCTTAAATTTAATGCTATTCATAAAACAAATACTAATCTAAAAAAGATTTCTCCTTCTAGTCGGAAAGACACTCTCCTGGTGTCGTCAAACGAAAATGTGAAGTATTTTCGCATTCAGTGACTAATCGTGGGGTCCTTCCGAGAGCTATCTTTTTACAACAGTATAATTTGAAATGACAACAAAAAAAAGATTCCTCCTTCCAGTCGGAATGACCATTGGTAGGGGGAACTGGGCGAAAATGCGAAGCATTTTCGCATTCAGTCACCAACCGTGGGGTCATTCCGAACGAAGTGAGGAATCTTTCAAAAAGAGGAACTTTAGTTTAACAATCAAAAGATGTCATTGGTAGCAAGGCGAGACCGCGAAGCAGCTCCGGAGGAAAATCTTTTTTATAAAGAAGGAACCATCTGCAATGGCGGACGTAACAACCAAAAGCTTTCATTTCTTAGAAATAATGATTCCTCAAAACGGCTCTGAAAGAAATTCTCAAAAAAAGCATTTGTTTAGTATTAATGACTGTTCCAATGGGAAAGTAGGGATATGATTTAAACAATTTCCTGTCTTTCATTCATACAACAAATACTTACTTCGAATCAACTTAAAACTATCAATTCCGTTTTTCCAAGTGGCACGAATTTCTTCCTCTGTCCAGCATTCGTGTAATTGATCTTTTAAAACAGAATTTCCAGCCAAGCGGTTGAAAAACACGTTTTGATTGATGAAAATCCCTGAATCTGCTAACAATTTATTAGCATTAATTAAATAACTCAAATCAATTTTTGAAACGCGTTCTGCGGATGAACTTAAATCATAACCATTACATTTATTATTCAGTTGCGTTGAGGTTTTTGCTCCAGGCATCGGAATGGGAGTGAATGCAAAACTTGTTGCGGGAAATTTTGGGTGACCATACATTTCAAATGGTCGATCGGTTCCACGTCCTAAACTTACGGTAGTTCCTTCAAACAAACACAAACTTGGATACAAGGCGATTGCTCGGTCTGTTTTTAAATTGGGTGAAGGTG
>JBILQY010000380.1:0-3139 GCA_044372955.1 Crocinitomicaceae bacterium
CTTTAACTTCACATAGTCAATATCAAGATTTTTTGTTGACTTTGGAGGTTCAATTTGTTTGATAAATTTATAAAAACGTTCATGTTGAGGTTTTCCACTTAATTCAAGTCTTGTCACAAAATCAAAATAGTCCTTATAACTCGCTTTTTTATAAATTACTCTTTTTAAAAGATAGTAATTGTTGTCTTTGGGTATTTTTTGAAGTTCTAAAATAGCAGCTTTTTTATCGCCGTTCAAAATGCTAATTTCGATTTTTCGCAATACGTTTTCTGCTTTGACGGTGAAATTTGAGCATAAAAAAAGCAAAAGAAAAGCCCAAAATTTAAAAATTCGCATAATTAATTTCAATTTTTTTTAGTCATTTAGCCGACTAATGAACTTGAAATTAAAACATTAATTCAATCAGATTTTGGTTTAAAAAAAAGTAGATTAACCCAATTTAACGTTTCAATTAACGAATTAAAAATAAAAGTTCAACAATTAATAATGATCCAATTGAAAATCATTAACAAAATTCAAAGAGATAAATTTTGTTATCTCACGCGCAATACATTGCCATAAAACAAAAACTTATCTGTTTTCGTCTCCATGTAGAGGTCTGCAATTTCTTTTTCGCGGTTTTCAAAATAGATGTCGGAAAGTTCTGTGATGAAATTCACATCGACCATTGGAGAATAGGTGTTCATCACCAAAAAACCATCTTTGTCCAGAACGTTCGCTGCAGCGCCCATCAATTCATCGATTTTATCTTCGAGTTTCCATTTTTCTCCTTTTGCTCCAATTCCCCAAGCGGGAGGATCCATGACGATTCCTTGGAATTTGTTACCACGCTTTTCTTCTCGTTGAATGAATTTGAGTGCATCTTCGTGAACCCAACGAATGTTCAACAAGCGACTTTCTTCCATGTTTTGACTTGCCCAATTCATTACTGATTTTGCAGAATCCACGTGGATGGTATCAGCGCCAATATTTCTTGCTACACAAGAGGCAGCGCCTGTATATGCAAATAGGTTTAAAAAGCGGTCGTCTGATTTTAAATGTTGGTCGATAAAATCCCAATTTGATTGCTGTTCAGGAAATAAACCGATGTGCTTGAATTTGGTTAGTTCCAGCACAAATTTCAAGCGTTTGTAGGTAATCACCCATTTGCGAGGTGCATCTTTTTTTAGGTTTTTCCATTTACCTGTTTGTCCTTTCGCATCTTCCACGAATTCCCAATGTGCTAGTTCACGCCATTCAGTGAACGGTTTACCGCTGTGGAAATAAGCTTGCATTTCTGGACGAATCGTGATGATTTTTCCCCAACGCTCTAACTTTTTACCTCCTCCGGCATCTAGCAATTCATAGTCGTCCCAAGATTTGGAATAGATACGCGGATTTTCTGACATAATAATTGGGTGTTAAAACTTGTTTTTTCTGATTAACGCATTTTTGGCGTTTTCTTTCTTCCTCCCATCATTTGCGCCATACGCATTTGATTTTTAGAAGGAGCCATTTGCAATTGCGCTTGCATTTGCTTGATTTGGTCGCGCATCATACCGCTTTTATCCAATTTTTTAGCCTCTGCCAATAAAGAAACAGCTTCTGGACGACGACCTGTTTGTGCGCAAATTCCTGCTAAGTGCATTCTCGCAACCGCGTTATCTTCTGCTTGGCGCAAACCTAAATCCAAGGCTTTTCGCAACATTTGTTCACTTTTCGCGAAGCCTAACTCTTGTGCGCCCATTACTGCTTTCAAAAACAAAACATACGCATGCTGACGACGTGGTAAAAATTGCGGATGCGTAATGCGATCGATGTATTTCTTTGCTTTGTCCGTATTTCCAACACGCATTTGGTTTAAAGCCAAAATCATGTTTTCATTTCTGAAGAAAGACAAAATGATGATTGCTGTAACTAATAAAAACGTGATGCCCCAACCCCAATGTCCTGTTGCGAATAACCAAACATTAAAACCTAGTGAAAGGGTTGCTAAAGCAATACGAATGATGAAACCTGTCATTTTTTTATAATTTAGAATTTAAAATGTAAAATGTAGAATTATGATGATTCATTCGCTATTTTACATTCTCTGATTTTTATTTTTTAATTTGTTTATTTTTTTTATTTTTTTCCAAGTGAGATTTTATTACCCTTCCGTCAACTGACGGAGATTAAGGGAGGTGAACATCACAAAAGATTTATGTCATCCCCCTCATTCCCCCTTCAAAGGGGGAAGAATGGTTCACTTTTAACTCTTAACTTTTAACTTTTAACTTAATATTAAATCGTTGCAATACACTTCAACTCAATCGCTATTGGTGTTGGAAGTGAATTGATTTCTACTGTTGTTCTACAAGGTAAATTGTCCTTAAAATACTCTGCGTAAATGCGGTTATAGGTATGGAAATCACGTTTCATGTTGACTAAGAAAACAGTTACATCTACCAATTGATCCCAGCTAGAACCAGATTCTTCTAAAATGATGCGCACGTTGTCAAACACACTTCTGCATTGTGCCTCGAAATCGAATTGAATGAAGTTTCCGTTTTTATCTAATTCCAATCCCGGAACTGCAGAATCGGTTGCATCTGAACCTGCAGTGCGTGGACCAACCCCCGACAAAAACAATAAATTTCCGACTTTTCGTGCGTGAGGATATAAACCTACTGGCTTCGGAGCTTTGTTTGTTGAAATACGTTCTTGATTTGACATCGCAAAATTTTGTGCAAATATAATAGAACTAAAGGAAATAAAGCGAAAAGCAAATTGCGATTACAGGTAAAAATCAACGGATGATGTGGAGGAAGCCTTTTTGCGCTTTTTCGGGCTTATCACTCGAATTTCTATAAAAGAAGAAATAATAAACTCCGCTTGAAGCGTCTAAACCACTAAAAGTATTTTTATACGCTTCTTCATCTAAAATGACATTTCCCCAACGATTCATTATTACCAGACGATTATTTGGAAACTTCAATGCTTCGTCAATAACAAAGAAATCGTTAATTCCATCGCCATTTGCTGTAATAACATTTGGTAGTTCGTCTGTACAATTCACAACAACCACATGAACTGTATCGGAATAATAACAGCCTTGTGCTGTAGTTGCGGTCAAAATTAAATCTTGGTTATCAGTTATAGTAATTTGATTGGTATCTCC
>JBILQY010000037.1:0-11961 GCA_044372955.1 Crocinitomicaceae bacterium
ACTTCCGTTTGATCCAGAAGCATTTGCGGTTAATACAGCATTTTGACCTCCACAAATTGGTGCAGGTGAATTGACTGTTAAAAGTGGAGAACTACAGCTAAAGCTTCCAACACCTAAAAACAACCCTGAATCATAACTTTCATCTCCAGCATCAGCAATAACAATTTTTACATGGTAAGTAGAGCATGCGATTACAGATAGCTGAGCTGTAAGTCCATCTGTGTATCCGTCATATTGAATTACTCCAGTATTATTGGTATTGTAATATTGTGCATTTGTATTGGCATTAACATTGTCTATACTCACTAATTGACCGTTATTTAAACGAGCTACATTATAGTTGTTATAGTTTCCTCCAGCAGGGTTCGGACCAGAAATAAATATTCCAAAACCATCGTTGAAAGAACCAGTAACAAATTCGGGGTATTCCTCTGAACCAAAGACAAAATTTACGTTGAAAGCTGCACAACTTGGCTGCATGTCAAATTCAAGCACACAATTATCTCTATTTGGAGCAGGATTTCCAGCACCAGGCTGTGTAGTTAAATGGGGATCAGAAAAGTCATAACCAGCAACAGCTGTTGATGAAGACCCTGTTGCATTGGGTCCATCAGCATTTGCAGCAGAACCCGTTGTCATTACAATACCGCCATTGCTTAATTGGGAACCACCAGCTTGTAAATTTCCTGTCCAAGTGCCACAAGCAGTTTGTGCACAGTTCATTGTAGCATTTGTTACGGTAATTCCAGGTGCAACAATATTATTAGCTAATTGGGTAGCAGTAGCACCGGGGGTAATTACAATTTGAGCAAATGAATATAAGTTAAATAATGAGATTGAAAAGAGTAGTAATAAGTTATTTTTCATAATTCAGTTATCTAAGTAAGTTGACTTGTCCTGAGATAGTCAGTTTTTCGTCAGTTTCTATTGGTTTATAGTCAATCTTCCAAGTGTAAACACCTTGAGGGCATTTCAATCCGCTTGTTCCATAACTTCCATCCCACCTTCCTTCTGCATCATTGCTTTCCCAGATTATTTCTCCCCATCTATTATAAATAGCCACGTTAAAATTGAAAGCATCAAATCCTTTCGTAAAAACAGGGCCCCATGTTTGATTGAACTCATCCTCGTCAGGAGTAAAAGTATTCGGAACATAAAACACAGTTTCATCGATGTACGAAATTACAACAGAAAAAGAACTTATGCAACCTAACGGTGAACTTGCTGTTAAGGTTGCCAAAATATTGGAATTTATTCCAGAATAAATATGACTTGGATTTTCAAGGGTTGAGGTTTGTCCATCACCAAAATCCCATGAATAAGCTGTTGCACCTGTTGAATTATTGTTGAAACTAGCAGTTTCTGTACTATTCGTAAATGAGTTTGGACTAACAGTAAAAGCAGCGGTTGGAGGTGCTTCGATGCAGATTAAGTCATTTGAAGATGCAGTTGATTGACAAGCTCCTAAAGAAACAGTAAGAGCTATATCAAAACATCCAGCATTTTGAAAAACACTATTTAAAGAGGCTCCTGTTCCAATGTTAACTCCATTAGACGTCCAAGTATATGTTGCATTTGGAATGGATTGTGTGCTTAATGTTGTGCTTAAAGGTGCACATCCATTAATAACACTTGCATTAATTGTAGGAGTAGGGCTTGCAACAACTGAAATAGATAAATTAGTTGTAGAAGCGCATTGACCAGAAGTTGGTGTAAAAGTATAATTTGTGGTGCCAATAGTCGAGGTACTTATAGAGGCAGGATTCCAGATACCCGTGATTGAGGGTGTATTTGTTGAACTAAGAGGCAAAGCTGGGTTTGCATCATTTTGACATAAAGGTCCAATCGGATTAAAGGTTGGATTTACAAGTGGATTTACTAAAATGGTTTGTGTATAATTGGTTGCACAAACTCCAGCTGCAGGAGTGAATGTATAAGTTTGATTACCTGCTGTAGTTGTTGATATAGTTGTTGGATTCCAAGTTCCAGTTATTGAATTCAATGAAATAGCATTTAAAACGCCCGGTGTTTGGTTTTGACAATATGGTCCTAAGGTTCCAAAAGTAGGAGTGACATTTGGGTTTACCGTTATTGAAACAGTGCTATTAGCATTACAACCAGTCAAAGAATAAAGTAAAGAATAACTAGTTGTAGCAGTAGGGCTTACAGTGATTGTTGATGTTGTTTGATTATTTGACCATAAATAAGTACCACCTGTTGGATTTACAGTCGGAGTTATTGTTATAGTTTGACCTGAGCAAATAGTTTGAGGAGTTAAAGCAATCGTTGGTGTTGAAACAGTAGATATAGTCATCGTGGTTGTTGCAGCACATTGATTTGGGTTAGGAGTAAAGGTGTAAGTTGCGTTTCCAACTGTTGCTGTACTAATAGTTGTTGGATTCCAAGTCCCAGTTATTCCTGGATTATTACTTGATGTTGTAGGTAATGCAGTTGGAGCAGCATTTTGACAGAAAGGACCTAATTGTGTAAATGTTGGAGTAATACTTGAGTTCACAACTATGTTCATTGTGGTATTCACAGCACATTGTCCTGCATTTGGAGTAAAGGTATACGTCTGTGTACCATTTGCGGTAGTTGAAATTGTGGTAGGATTCCAAGTACCTGTAATTGCAGGATTGTTTGTTGAACTTGTAGGTAAAGCTGCAGGTGTTTGATTTAAACAATAAGGACCTAATTGTGTAAAAGTTGGTGTTACTGAAGGATTGATAGTAATTGTAAAAGTTTGAACAATTCCTAAACATGTTCCAGAGGTAGGAGTAACGGTAATAGTACCTGAAATCGGAGTTGTACCTGTATTTGTTCCAACAAAAGCAGCAATATCTCCAGTTCCATTTGCACCAAGTCCTATTGCAGTATTCGAATTTGTCCAATTATAAGTAGTTGCCGTTCCTGTAAATGTTATTGCTGTTGTGGAGGCTCCTGCACAAATTGTTTGCGATGATGGAGCTGTAACAGTTGGTGTAATTGCTACTGTAATCGTAAAAGTTACTGGAGCACCCGGACAAGTTCCTAAGGTTGGAGTTACAGTTACGATTGAGGAAATAGAACTTGTAGTTGTATTTGCTGCAATAAAAGATGGAATGTTTCCTGTTCCATTTGCTCCCAATCCTGTTGCTGTATTACTATTTGTCCAAGCATAAGTTGAACCAGCTGTACCTGCAAAGTTTATAGCAGTTGTACTTTGTCCAGCACATAAAGTTTGATCTTGTGGTGCGGTTATGGTTGGTGTTGGGTCAATCGTAATAGTAAAAGTTTGAGCTGTTCCTGAACATGTTCCAGAGCTAGGGGTAACGGTAATAGTTCCTGAAATCGTTGTTGCACCTGTGTTTGTTCCAACGAAAGAAGCAATATTTCCAGTTCCGTTTGAACCAAGACCAATTGCTGTGTTTGAGTTTGTCCAATTGTAAGTTGTTGCAGTCCCTGTAAATGATATAGCTGTTGTGGAGGCTCCCGCACAAATTGTTTGAGAAGTTGGAGTTGTGACAGTTGGTGTAACAGCTACTGTTATTGTAAAAGTTACTGATGCACCCGGACAAGTCCCTAAGGTTGGAGTTACAGTTACGATTGATGAAATAGAATTTGTAGTAGAATTTGTTGCGGTAAAAGATGAAATATTTCCAGTTCCATTTGCTCCTAATCCAGTTGCTGTATTGTCATTAGTCCAAGTATAAGTTGAACCAGCTGTACCAGTAAAGTTGATAGCAGATGTATTTTGTCCAGCACATAAAGTTTGATCTTGTGGCACTGTAATAGTTGGTGATGGGTCAATCGTAATAGTAAAAGTTGTAGCTGTTCCTGAACATGTTCCAGAGCTAGGGGTAACGGTTATTGTGCCTGAAATCGGAGTTGTACCATTGTTTGTTCCAACAAAAGAAGCAATATCTCCTGTTCCATTTGCTCCTAGTCCTATCGATGTGTTGGAGTTTGTCCAATTATATGTTGTTGCAGTTCCAGTAAAATTGATTGCAGTTGTAGAAGCACCAGTACAAATAGTTTGATTAGAAGGAGCGGTAACGGTTGGTGTAATTGCAACAGTTATTGTAAATGTTGTTGGAGTCCCAGGACAGGCGCCAAGATTTGGAGTTACAGTTATAGTTGATGTAATGGTATTTGAAGTTGAATTAGTTGCAACAAATGATGAAATATCTCCATTACCTGAAGCGGCTAAACCAGTATTTGTATTATCGTTTGACCAACTAAAAGTTGCTCCAGCAGTTCCAGCTAAAGTAATTAAAGTTGTACTTTGTCCTGCACACAATGTTTGATTTTGAGGAATCGTAACAGTTGGAATCGGATTTATGGTAATTGTAAATGTAATGGGTGTGCCTGAGCAAGTTCCTGATGTTGGAGTTACAGTTATAGTACCAGAAATTGGCGTAGAACCTGTATTTGTTCCCACGAAAGTAGTGATGTTTCCAGTTCCACTCGCACCAAGACCTATCGCTGTATTTGAATTTGTCCAATTATATGTAGTTGCAGTTCCAGTAAAATTAATTGCAGTTGTAGAAGCACCAGCACAAATAGTTTGATTAGAAGGAGAAGTAACGGTTGGTGGAACGGCTACTGTTATTGAGAATGTAACTGGTGTACCTGGACAAGTTCCAAGGATTGGAGTTACAGTTATTGTGGATGAAATAGAATTTGTGGTTGTATTTGTTGCAGTAAAAGATTGAATATTTCCAGTTCCATTTGCTCCTAATCCTGTTGAAGTGTTGTTGTTTGACCAATTAAAAGTTGCGCCTGCGGTTCCTGAAAAAGTGATTGTGCTTGTAATTTGACCTGCACACAAAGTTTGATCTTGTGGTGAGGTCAACGTTGGTGAAGGATTAATTGTAATTGTAAAAGTTTGGGCTGTTCCTAAACAAGTTCCAGAAACGGGTGTAACAGTTATCGTTCCCGAAATCGGAGTTGACCCAGTATTTGTTCCCACGAAAGAAGTGATGTTTCCAGTCCCACTCGCACCTAGACCAATTGCAGTATTGGAGTTTGTCCAGTTGTAAGTAGTTGCAGTTCCTGTAAATGATATTGCCGTTGTAGAAGCTCCCGCACAAATTGTTTGAGAAGTTGGAACTGTAACTGTGGGAGTAGCAATTACATTTATAGTTATTGAGGATCTAGCGGATATACAGCCACTCGAAGTAAGTTCTTGCAAAAAATAAGTTGTTGAACCAGAGGTCGATGTTGGCGGAGAGAAACTATTTCCCGATGCAAGTTGTGTTCCTCCAGTTGCAGCCGACCACCAAGTAAATGTTGAATTTGGTGCACCAAGAGCATTTACTGTTATGGTATTGTTTTGGCAAACATTTATTGTTGAACCATTGGTGTAGGTAGTTGAATTTACTTGGAAATCTGGAAGCGGAGTTTGAATTGTTGCAGTTCCAGACCAATTTAAAACAAAACTACCATTATTCGGTGACCATTCATTTATCAATAAATAGTATCGCTGTCCTGCAGTAACATTAATTGTTGATACCCATCCATTTCCATTTACATCTTCATTGGTATCAGTAGCTCCGTTTCCTAATCCTGTATTTCCAGTTGTTGCAGCATATGAGCAACGTACAGGTGAACCTAGAGATGAACAGCTTGTTGCTTGGTAAAGAGCAAAATCATAATCAGATGAGATTGGAGTTGGGGTAATTGTGAATCCCAATGACCCAGAGGTTGCAATTGTAAATTCATACCAATTCGAAAAATTTTCGCTGGTAACACATCCATTACAGTTGTCAGATGTAAGACCAGGCCCTGAACTTAAACCATTAAATGAAAATCCATTACTACATATTCCTGTCGCATTAATACAATCTGCATTGGAGGTTGAAGAAGGTCCGGTTCCAGAAGGGTGGGCAACACAAGAAATATTAGCAACCCAACCTGCAAGATTGACTATGTTGTCAGAATAGAATCTAAATGTTAGACAACCGCTGGGGTGAGAAGAAGTAAAAGTTTGACCTTGAAAAGCAGTTCCACATCCACCTGCTAAAACAGGACTATTTTGTGTTGGACCATTAATTATCTCAAAATAATCATAAGGACATCCCGCTCCACCCTCAATACAAAAAGTAGGGAAGGTTACTCTAACTGCTTGTCCAGGAGCATTGGGACAGAAAGTTCGCAAAACCCCAAAGATATTATTTGAATAATTTCCCGAGGCATTGTTATTTGAACAACTTCCACCAATTCCACCATTATCATAATAAACACCTGAGCAAGTGTTGACCATACAGGTGCCAGTAAATGTACTTTGTATACCTGCAGATGGATGATTATATGTTTGTGAAATCAATTCATTAAATACTAATAAAGTAATTATAGTAGTTAAGACAATTTGAATTGTTTTGTTTTTCATAAATTACACAAATAAGCTTTCAAAATAATTAAATCTGTAGGAGGTAGAAAAATAATCTTTGGTAGGTTTATATTTTTTTCTAGTTGTTTTTCAATCCAAAAATCAAATTTTTTGAACCAATTTTTAAATTCTAGTTGCTTTTTTGCTTCTAAATTTAAGTAAGCAGAACGTCTGAATAAGATAACATTGTTTTGATCAACTGAAATATCACTTATAGTTATGTTTTGTTGTTCAATTAAAATCTGTATTTCATCTTTTGAAAAGTCTAACAAAGAATTTGTGTTTTTAGAAGATAATTCAACGAATATAAAAACGACATCATTTTCATTAATTAAATTTTGGTAGGCTTCTTCATTTTTTAATAATGTTAAACAATCGTTTTTGATAAAACTTGCGTTTTTACTTTGAGCATTTATTGATGTAATTGCAAAAGAAAAAATTAAAAAATGAATTAAATGCTTCATAGTTTTAGAATAGAAGATAATTATTACAAGAATTAAGTGATTTGAAATCAGGATGAGAATTATAACTTGCTTGGTTATAATTTTTCCATTTTTCAATAGGTTTATTTCTTTCGTATGAAAAACTTTCAAAATTTGGTTTGGAATTCTTCATCTCTTTTTTCTGAGAATAAAAATTTATTAGGTTTAGAGTCAAAATTGATAGACTTAATTTTTTTTTCATTTATCTCAATAAATTGATGTGACCAGAGATCGTCACTTTATCATCTGTCTCTTTTGGTTTATAATTTATTCTCCAGATATAAACTCCTTGCGCTGCTTTTTTTCCCGATAAACCGTAAGTTCCATCCCATTGATTTTCGGCATTATGACTCTCCCAAACTAATTCTCCCCATCTATCGTAAACATATAGACTGAAATTATGAGGGTCAAATCCTCTTGTAAAAACAGGCCCCCATGTTTGATTAAATTCGTCTTCATCGGGTGTAAAAGTATTTGGAACGTAAAATATAGCAGGATCTTTGAATGGAATAACACTAGTAAATGAACTTGAACATCCAAAAGAACTTGTAGCAGTTAATGTAACCTGAAGATTAGAATTAATATTTGTAAATTGGTGATTTGGTTCAAATAACGTCGAGTTTGTTCCATCTCCAAAATCCCAAGAATAAGTAACAGCTCCATTAGTAGTATTGTAAAAGTTTATGGATTCAGTATTTTCACTTACTTCTGTTGGAAAGTTGTTGAAAAAAGTAGTTGGAACATTTTCAACACATATATAGTCTATTATTGATGAGCTAGCAACGCAACCATTATAAGTAGCAATCAATTCAATATCATAACATCCAGCCGAAGTGAATGTAGCACTAAGGTTTGACCCTGTTCCAATAATAGTTCCATTTGCTGTCCAAGTATAGTTAGCATTTGGCAAATTAGGACTACTTAAATTAACTGATAAAGGATTACAACCCTGTGTGATGTCTGAATTAACTTGTGGTGATGGAGCTAATTGAACAATAATTGGAATTACAGCATTTCCAGTACAAGCTGAAATTGTTGGAGTAAATGTATAATTAGTTGTTCCTACTGTTGAGGTATTGATTATAGAAGGAGACCAAGTTCCTGCTATTGAAGGTGAATTTGTAGAATTACCTGGTAAAGTTGGTGCGTTTTCATTTTGACAATATGGACCGAATATTCCAAAAGTTGGAGTCAATAATGGGTTAATAGTTATTGTCATAGATGCCGAGTTAGCACAAATACCAGCCATTGGTGTAAAAGTATAAGTCTGGTTGCCAACTGAAGCTGTAGAAATAATACTAGGATTCCAAGTTCCATCAATGCCGTTAGTTGAGGTACCTATTAGTGTACCTGGGGTTTCATTTTGACAATATGGACCTAATTGCGTAAATGTTGGGTTTACCATTGGATTAACTGTAATTGAACTTGTTGCAGTTGCATTACAACCAGAAACTGAGTAACCAACAGTGTATGATGTTGTAACTGTAGGAGATTCTGTAATAGATGAGCTTGTAGCGTTATTTGACCATAAGTAACTACCTCCAGTAGGACTTACTGTAGTTGTTAATGTTCCACTTTGACCGAGGCAAATTGTTTGAGGAGTTATAGTAAGAGTTGGCTGTGAAATAATATTTATTACCATTGTTGTGGTCGCTCCACATTGATTTGCTGAAGGAGTAAATGTGTAGGTTAAATTTCCTACGGTTGATGTGTTTATTGTTGTCGGTGCCCAAGTTCCGGTTATACTTTGTGTGTTTGTGGAAGTATTGGGTAATATTGCAGGTGTTGAATTTTGGCAATATGGACCAAGTTGTGTAAATGTTGGAACAATTTGAGGAGAGACTGTAATTGTAAAAGTTGTTGGTGGACCTGCACAACCATTTAACATTGGTGTAACCGTGATTGTTGCTGAAATTGCTGCACCGCTCGTATTTGTTGCAGTGAATGCATTAATTGTTCCTGTTCCACTTGCTCCTAAACCGATTGCGGTATTTGAATTTGTCCAAGTGTAACTCGAACCGGTTCCAGAAAATGCAACGGCAGTAGTTTGTTGCCCTCCGCACAAAGTTTGACTTGTTACAGGATTAATTGTTGGTCCATCACTATATGTTGTTGTAATCTGCCAAGTATTAGTCACAAGTTCTTGATAATTAAGAACACAACCTGCTACATTAGTCAAACCAGAACCGAAAGGAAAAAATGTTTGATATCCTTGCCAACGATAAACAACAGTATTTGTAGTGTAGCAAGAATTAGCAATATTTGAATTATTAATAGTATATGTTTGCCCGTTATTCGCAGCAGTATAAGTATATCCACTTCCTTGGTGGTTCGTTCCACTTCCATTTTGGGTTGCAGTCCAAGTTATTGAGCCAACTTTTGAACGCTGTTCTACTTTATCAGCATAATTTGTAGTTCCTCCAGCTACTGCGATGTAACCTTTAGCCCAGATACGATATGTTGTATTGGTTCCTGTAACAACATAAAAATTTAAAGGAACTGTGACAGAAAGTGTAGCCTCGCAATTTGCATTATATTGTGTGTTTTTATCCTGTAAACCTTGGTTGTTGGCATAGGTATTTGTTGCAGTCGGATCAATTATAACTGGGTAAACTAAATCGGTTCTTCTTAAATAATCAGCGTTAAATCTCAAAATTAATTCAATCCCATTTTCAGTTTGATTAATAACATAGTAACCAGGTGTAATATGATTTGCTACTTCTGTTTTATTGGTTGATTCAAATGAGTCAAAAATTTGAGCTGAACTAATTTGTCCAACAACTTCTCCCTCTTGATTGGTTATTTTTAAGGTTCCAAGCCAACCTAAAGTTGTTTGAATTCCTTCGCCGTAAGAAATTGTAAAACTTGGATCTAAGTTTAGTTTGTCTTTTAATTCAATATAACTACTTGAATTTGGTATGCTTAATGGAGTTTGGATGGCATAATTTGTTCTAACACTCCAGTAGTTTATAGTCTGTTCTCTATCGATTCCTTGAAAATAATCTTTTACAGTTAAGGAATTGTCATTAAATTCAATATTTCCTGATTGATTGTTTTTTTGAATTGATGATAATGTCTGAAAGTCATCACTTAAAAACGATAAAGCTGCATTTTGACCAAATTCTAATCCTTTTGTAGTATTTTTTTCTAAAACTAATTTTGTGCTTGTTGAATTTTTATTTATTGTTATTGGAAGTTCTGATTCAAAAATCCCAATTGAATTTAAATTTTGGTTAAAACTTAATTTTTCTTGTATGCTAATCCATTGATTTCCTTTGAGATAGTTGTAGTAACCTCCAGTTTTTTGAGTGTGATAATTGCCTTCGATATCTAAAAATGTTCTTTGGTCTGCTGTTCTATACTGAATTAACTCAATATTCGTAGGGCAATTTTCAAGTTCTAATTTTAAAAATTCTGGGTGCGTTTGAAATTGTACAGGAATTTTTATTTGGGCAAGAGTTTGACGTTGATTTTGTTGACTTAATATAAAGTTTGAAAAATTACATAAAGTAATCATTAAAAAAGTAAAGAGTAGTTTTTTCATAGTGTTGTGATAAGAGTAGTTTTTTAACGAATTTTTAAATTATTCGTTGCCTTTTAATCAGTGTTTATTTAATTCATCAACCCTTTTTTGTCTTTGCATTGGGTTTTCTCTAACTGTTTGTTGTTTAAATAGTTGATATTTCGTTGGCTGAAGTTCTTTTGGCCAAGTATTATTGTTTAAATCGGTATCAGCTGTTTCTAAAAAAGGGTCAAGTCGCAACGATTTTATTTCTTTGTCAAGTATAAAGACTTTAGAAACTTTGTCTTCATATTGGCGCCAGATTTCTGCTGGAATTCTCACCACTTGTTTTGTGTCATCAACAAAGGTAAATTCAATGATTAGTGGCATTGGTAAGCCTCCTATATTACTGAAATTCACTTCATAAAAGTGTTTGTTTGCATTTAAATATTCTAAATCCTTCGCATCTGTTTTGGCAATAAATTCTTGGTATTCTTTCTTGTCTAAGGCATCAACAGTATATTTATTTTTTCTAGCTGTTGAATAAAAGTCATCAATGTTTTTATCCTTTTCATTAACGGTTTCTTGAATAGCGGTTTTATTGCGTTCATCTCCAATAAAAATATCTTTTTGGGCATCCATCTCTTTTTTGAATGCTTTTTCAGTTTCAGGATTCTGAGTATTCAATTGAAACCATTTAACATCATCAACAGAAATATCAACGTTATCAGTCCCATAAAACCATCCTCTCCAAAACCAATCTAAATCTACTGCTGATGCATCTTCCATAGTTCTAAAAAAGTCAGCAGGAGTAGGATGTTTAAATTTCCATCTTTCGCAATAGGTTTTGAACGCAAAGTCAAACAATTCTCGTCCCATGATAGTCTCACGTAAAATATTCAATGCTGTAGCTGGTTTACCGTAAGCATTATTTCCAAATTGGAAGATGGATTCCGAATTGGTCATAATTGGAGAAATTGTCTTTTTATCACCTCGCATATAGTCAGCAATCATATAAGCTGGACCTCGACGTGAAGGATAACCACGTTCCCATTCTTGTTCTGTTAAATATTGAACAAAAGTGTTTAATCCTTCATCCATCCATGACCATTGACGTTCGTCAGAGTTAATAATCATTGGGAAAAAGTTATGTCCAACTTCGTGAATAATCACTCCCCACATTCCATATTTTTCTTGTTCTGAATAGGTTCCATCCGCCTCTGGTCTACCACCATTGAAACAAATCATTGGGTATTCCATTCCTATCCATTTTGAATGAACAGAAATTGCAACAGGGTAGGGGTAATCAACTGTGTATTTTGAATACGTTTTAATGGTGTGAGCTACTAATTTTGTTGAATATCGTTCCCAAAGTGGATTCCCTTCTTTTGGGTAATAGGACATACACAATACATTTTTTCCACCAACAGTTACATTTTGCGCATCCCAAATAAATTTTCTAGAACTAGCAAATGCAAAATCCCGCACGTTAGTAGCTTTAAATGTCCATGTTTTTGTTTGCTTGACTTTATTACTTTCTGCTTTTTCTGCCTCAGCTTGCGTCACAATCAAAACTGGAGAATCGGATTTTCTTGCCTGGTCAAGTC
>JBILQY010000038.1:0-11960 GCA_044372955.1 Crocinitomicaceae bacterium
CCTGATAAATACATCTAAGATACTGACAATCAATGAATTATCGTATTTTTTAATCGCTTATTTTTCACTTATTTTATTGATAATCAATTGTTTATATCATGCTTTAACGAAGTGTTGATTTAAGCGCTTGAAATTCAAATGAGGAAATAGGGAATAAACTAAAAAAATCACCTCACCCCAACAACGCCATCAAATCCTCCTTCGCTAATGATTTCATTGCGTTTTCATCGACTTTGATGAGGTCTTCGACGAGTTCTTTTTTGCCTGCTTGCAATTGTAAGATTTTATCTTCGATGGTGTCGGGGCAAATCAAGCGAATCGCCATAACGTTCTTTTTCTGTCCGATGCGGTAACAACGGTCGATGGCTTGGTTTTCCACCGCTGGATTCCACCACGGGTCAACGATGAATACATAATCAGCTTCGGTTAAATTCAAACCTGTTCCACCTGCTTTCAAACTGATTAAAAACACACGTTTCTCCGCATCTTCTTGGAAGGATTGCACGCGTGCCGAACGGTCTTTCGTTTGTCCAGTCAAATATTCGTAGGCAATTTCTTTTTCGTCTAAACGCTTTCGAATCAGTTCCAGCATCGCAACAAATTGGGAGAATACCAAAATTTTGTGGTTGCCGACTTTCTCTTCAATTTGGCTCAATAATTCGTCTAGTTTACTTGATTCGTTGCCGTAAAATGCATCGTCGTTGAGCAATTCAGGGGAATTACAAATCTGGCGCAACTTCGTTAAACCTTGCAAAATGTGCATATTGTTGTTGGTCAACTCGTCGTTTTTGTCCGCTTTTTCCAAGAACAATTTGAACTCGTTGCGGTATGTTTCGTAAATGCGACGCTGATTTTCTCCCATCGGGCAGTGAATCACAATTTCAGTTTTATCTGGAAGTTCGCTCGCTACTTGTTTTTTCGTTCGTCGCAACAAAAACGGACTCAATTTCTGTTGTAATTCTTTAGCACGTTTAGTTTCCTTGAACTTGTCAATCGGGATGGCGTAATTGTCTTTGAAATGCGTTTGATTGCCCAATAATCCTGGATTTGCAAAGGAAAATTGTGCGTAAATATCAAAGGTATTGTTCTCAATGGGTGTTCCTGTCAATACGATTTTATTGCGCGATTGCAACAAACGAACGGCTTTGTAACGCTTCGATTCTGGATTTTTTATTGCTTGTGATTCATCCAAGAAAATGTAATCGAAATCGATTTTTTTCAAGAATGAAATATCGCTCAACATCGTTCCGTAAGTGGTAATGATGATGTCGTACTTATCAATTTTATCGTGATCTTTTTCGCGGTTCAAACCGTAAATAACGTGGTATTTTAAACTTGGAGCGAATTTATCCAACTCGGCTTGCCAATTGAAAATCAATGAAGTAGGTAAAATAATTAAATGCGTACGCTTGCCATTTTTTTCTTTCAAGGACAAGATAAACGAAATGATTTGAATCGTTTTCCCTAATCCCATATCATCAGCCAAACAGCCGCCAAAATTGAATTGATCGAGAAAATGCAACCAATTCAAGCCATGTTTTTGGTAATCGCGGAGTTTTGCTTTCAGTTTTTTTGGAACGGAAACAGCATCGATGTTATTGAAATCGGCAAATTTAGTTTTGTACAATTCCAATTCATTTTTCACTTCAAAAGGCAACACTTCGTCCTCAAACAAGGAATCAATCACTGTGAAATTGGCTTTCGAGCTGCGAATTGAGTTGTCGTGAATTTCTCCTGAACGGAAGAATTTCGAATATTTTTCTAACCATTCGTCGGGCAACATTCCCAGTTTTCCATCACCAAGTTTAACGAATTTCGCTTGGTTGTAAATCGCTTTTTGAATATCGCGGAGTTTCACTTTTTCAGAGCCAAATTTAATATCTACCAACGTATCGAACCAATTGATGCCACTTGCAATTGAAACAGAAGTCGAGATTTTATGCGGACTGTAGTGATTGTTTTTCAGTTCGTTGAAACCTAAAATTTCCACACCTTCTTTGCGCCACGCTTCAAAAGCGTCCAAAAACCAACCGTCTTCCAGAAATCGTTGTTTGTGCAAGTAGTAAAAATCGAAATCAGCTTCTTGGTCTTCAAAGTGTGGGTGCGAACTTTTAATCAATTCAATAAATCGAGCTTCCAAAGCCAAATCGCGTGCTACTTCAAACTGTAAACCTTTGGAATCGAGCGCATACAAACGCATTTTACTGCGTGCTGGAATTTCTCTTTCAGCGTATTTGATAACTGGTGTAATTGTTACAAAATCCTCGCTGTCTTTCAAATAGACGATTTTTTTGCGCTCCTGATCGAAACCACTTTCGACCAATTGTTCTTTTGTGGCAGCTTTTAAATAGGTGTATTGAATTTCAACTTTGCCTTCTAAACCGTCCAAAATCTTTGTTCTAAAAGCTGAAAATTGCGACTCGTGAATCATCAATTTATTGCCTTTCGATTTGAAAAACTTCAATATTAATAAGACTTTCGAGTTCAAAACGGGAATCAACTCATTGTTCTTTTCCAGGAAAAAATCGTATTTTAACTTGAAACCTGAAAAAGCCGCTGAACTGTTTTCCATCACGATGTAGGGCGAAACGTCGTAGAATGCATCTTTTTGAGAAACTTTCAGTAACACGTTTAGTTCCTGATAATTGAAAGTGACAGGCGCAATCGATTTAGAAGTAATATTATCTGAAATGCGCGAATTATGCTGATATACAGGATAATTCAAGGGGTTTTTCACAACTGCTTTTAAGGCATCTGTGATTTGTTCGGGAGAATATTTAAAGCTGAAATAATCGTTTTTTTCTTCGAAAGAAGTCAAACTTGAGAAAAATTTAATTTCCTCAATACCTTCCATTTTCAATAGCATTTGCTTGGCTTCCACTTTCGAAATGGGATTTTTGATATTGCCGTCTTTAGTCAGTTTCGCTGAAAGCAAAGAAATATAGAAATATTCGTTATAAGGCTGTTTACCAATTACTAAGAACGTTTTTTCTTCCGTTGATTTTGTTGTTACATTTAGTAATTTAGGTTGAAAAGAAGTTTGTGGAATTAGCGCTTCTAATTTCTCAAGTTCACTGGAATTGATTGCTTGTAAACCTTTTATTTTCGGGGTAATTTTAAGTTTTGTATCTGTGAATGAAACCTCAAAGTAATTTTCCAAATCGTGAACATTTTCCATTCCGTATCGCTTCGCAAATTCCTTGAGTTGATTCGTTTTGAAATTCGGGTCGAAATAGATGCGAACTTCATCCTCATTTTTTAGAATATTCAAAGCGTATTCTTGGTGCGTACACAGTTTCTTTTTCTCGGGTTTACAATTACAAGAAAGCGTAAGTAATTGATCTTGAAGGTGAATTTTTACTCGTTGGCGTTGATAAAAGGAAAGCATCAAACTAAATTGTACAAAATTTTCTTCAATGTGTTCAATGTCGAAATAACGAAAAATATTGGTTTGTATCCCGTTTGAATGTTGCAAGATAAAACGATCATCTAGCTGGTCAAAAGTGAAATCTCGAATCGAATAATCGGTTGGATGTGCTTTTTCGATTGGTTTCACGAGTTCATCACCAAAAAGAGTTTGTTGTGTTTGGAGTTCTAATTCGTAAATCGCTTCGTTAAGTGTTGCAACTGTATGTTTACAAACACCAGCAAAATTATAAGGGCAAGAACATTTCGTTTTTTTTACTGCGTCACCTTTGAATTCAATGGTTATTGAGTAAACCTCAGTTCCATAAGCAGATGCAGTGATTTTTTCGTCTTCGATTTGTAAATCTTTTATTCTAATTTCAGAAGCACGCAGTCGAGTTTGAGCGGTAGAATAATTTTTAATATATGATTTTAACTCGTTAGCTTTCGACATATTTTTTGAAAGTGTAAAAGTAAGGAAGATATGTTGCAATTACAGCACTTGAAGTTGATGTTATTTAGAAAAAGGACCAACTTAACTTATCGTTGGGGAAGTACGAATTTTCAAATCTAATTTTAAGAATAGAGCAATTGATTTGTAATAAATAATGGATTAGAAAAAGTCAATCTATTTCTTCTTCAAAAAATTACAATTAAAGACACAAATATTTAATTTATTGTTCATTTTTTGTTGCTTTTCATTAAAAATAAATATATTTAATTTGTGTTAAAATAATTCTCAACCTAATGAAAACCATCCTATTCTTTACCTCTCTTTTAGTTATTAGCTTTCAATCTTTTTTTGGACAAAATGATTATAATTTAAGAAGCGGTTTAATCCCTCAATTAGCACCTTTTTATCATGGAGTTGCTTCAGGGGATCCACTTTCAGACCGCGTTATTATTTGGACAAGAATTACACCTTCAACAGCAGTTCAACCTGGTGAAGTATTAAATGTAAGTTGGCGAGTAGCGAATGATGTTGCTATGAATAGTATTGTTTCAACAGGTTCCACAACCACTTCGTCATTGAGAGATTTTACAGTAAAAGTAGATGTAACGGGCTTAAATCCAAAAACATGTTACTACTATGATTTTACTTACGATGGCACCACTTCAATCGTTGGAAGAATGAAAACTGCACCTTCAACAACGGCAGATAGTGTTCGCTTTGCTGTTGTATCTTGTTCAGATTACCAAGATGGATATTTTAATGCCTACGCTTCTATTGTTGAAAGAAACGACATTGATGCCGTACTTCATTTAGGCGATTATATTTATGAATATGAAGCATCTCCGGGTACTGACGGAAGAACTTCCGAACCAGCAAATGAAATAATTAGTCTTTCTGATTACAGAACACGCTATTCGCATTATAGATTAGATACAGATTTGAGAAACGTTCATCAGCAGTATGCATTTATCAGTGTTTGGGATGATCATGAAACAGCCAACAATTCTTGGAAAGATGGAGCGGGAAATCACACACCAGGAACAGAAGGAGATTGGTCAACTCGAAAAGCAAGTGGAAAACAAGCTTATTTTGAGTGGATGCCGGTGCGAGAACAAAGTGAGGATTCAACGCGACTTTATCGTAAAATTACTTATGGAAATTTGTTAAATCTATACATGTTAGATACACGTTTAGAAGGAAGAGAAGAACAAGTTGGTGCAACAAGTGCTGAAATAAATAATCCAGACCGTACTATTTTAGGAATTGATCAATACAATTGGTTGGAAAGTGAGTTAGAAAATAGCACGGCACAATGGAATATTCTGGGTCAACAAGTGATGATGGCTCCACTAAGAGCACTTGGAGCAATTTTAAACACGGATCAGTGGGATGGTTATCCAGCTGAGCGAACAAAATTATATAACCATATTTTGGATAATAACATTCAAAACTTGGTAGTTCTAACAGGTGATATTCATACTTCTTGGGCGAATGATTTACCGCATACAGGTTACAATTCCTCTACAGGAGCTGGAAGTGCAGGAGTAGAATATGTAATTACAAGTGTTACAAGCCCTAGTTCACCTCTTGGTTTACCTTCATCTGTAATTTCAGCGGCAAATCCTCATATTAAATGGTCTGATTTGACCAAAAAAGGGTACTTGGTTTTGGATATCAATCAACAACGCGTCCAAGGTGATTATTGGTTTTGCAACAACATAACCACTCCGTCAACAGCAGTTGCGCTTGGAAACAAATTCCATGTAAATTCAGGAGAGCGTTTTCTTAGAAATTCGCCAGCAGAATCTTCAAGAAATCATTCTAATTGCGAACAAGCGCCAATGATTGATCCAACTGCAAGTGTTAATAATCTCAATAATTCTTTAGTTTGGGTAGGCGCTTACCCTAATCCGTTTGAAAAAGAGATTACAGTTCAATACAATTCGCCAAAACAAGGAAAAATAACAGTTAAGGTAATTTCTCAAGAAGGAAAAATCTTACAATCAAAGGAATACCAAACTTTAGATGGATTAAACTACCTTAAAATTGACGGAGAAAATCTAAATTCAGGTATTTATCAGGTTCAAATTACCGATGCAAAAAACAATAAATTGGTTAGAATTGTGAAGTTGTAACTAGAAAGTAATTTTATAAGTGAAATTTATTTTTGAAGTAAATCTTTTACAAAAAAAACAACGATTTAAATCATTCTTTACCAACTTTTTGAGGATTAATCTTTACTTATGCATTCAAAATCAAACAAGATGGAAGTTCTGGTAACCAATTGTTTTTTTCATCGATTAATGATTTCCAATTTTCATTACTAATTAACATTAAATCGTAGTTATTGAAGTTTTCATTTTCAATCGACTTGGATGAAATCAATTGAATGTGGTTGGATGCATTTTGTTCAATTGCTCGAATTGTCTCTTTCAATACAAAACTATCTTTCACTGTTCCGTTGATGTCGATAACAGTAATTTGAGATTCTGAATTATTGATTAACTTCTGTGCATAGTTTAGAAGAAAAGCATCTTGTTCTGAATGAATTGGCATCAAGATTCGATCTAATTTCTCCAAACCTTTATCAATAAACACACCAACAGGGATTTTACTTTTGGCAAGAATCAACTTCGTTCGTTCATCAAATGGTGAATTTTCAAAAATACCTTCTTTTCCTGTGACTTGATTAATGATTCTGTCTGGGTTTATAATTCGCGTGGTAAAACCTAAGAATCGACCGAGAATGGTTCCTTCATAAATAGATTTACCAACACCAATAATTAATAAATCGTAATCACCTGAATTTGCAACTTCTGTAATATCAGAATCAACATCAACCGAGGCTTTAAACTTGGTTGTTAATTTTTGATTTAACAATTTAGCCTCTTTCAATACAGGGGCAAAACTATCTCTTTCATATGTTTCAACATTAAAGTGATATAATTCATTACTTGGTGTAAAGTGAACTGCAGTTAAGGATGCATTTCCATTTAATTTCCGAATCAATCCATGTGCTAATCTTAATAATAACTTACCTCTTTCTGGGTTTCCAAAAGAAATCAAAATTTTGAATTTTCTAATCTCACTTATTTCTTTTGGAATTTCTTCTTGCTTTGATTTAAATATCCAATTAATTAAGTCTAAAGTTGGACCAGTCATAAAAGTGGTAACCAAGGCCATAATTACCATCATTGCAAAGATTTTTGGTGATAAAACTCCTAAGTCTAAACCGATATTTAAAACTATAAGCTCCATTAAACCACGCGTATTCATTAAAGCGCCAATAGTTAAACTATCTTTCCAATTTTGACCAACAAATTTTGCTGCAAGCGCACTTCCTAAAAATTTTCCAACAACAGCAACTGCAATAATTAATCCTGTAATTTTCCACAAATGAGGGTCGTTCAATAAACCAATTTGGGTGCGCAAGCCAGTAAAAACAAAGAATAGAGGAAGTAGCAAAACCATTGATACATCTTCTACTTTTTCAATAAATATATTTCTAAACTTAACATTTTCAGGCATAATAGCACCAGCCATAAACGCACCAAAAAGCGCATGAATTCCTATAATTTCTGTTGCGTAGGAAGAAATAATTAAGGTTAAAAAGAAAATCGCAACAATTGGTTTACTTAAATTCTCCACTGAATTGTGAAGGTCACCTACTCGTTTTAAAAATGGTCTAACAACCTTAATCATTGCAAGGACGTAAAGTGCGGCCATCCCAATAATGTAAAGTGAACTGATGAAGGAACCTGCTTTAACGATTGCAATAACAGCTGCTAAAATGCACCAAGCCGTAATGTCATCGGCAGCTGCACAAGTAATTACCACAGTTCCAAGTTTTGTTTTATGAATTCCTCGTTCTTGAACTATTCTTGCCAAAACAGGAAACGCTGTTATACTCATTGCTATTCCAAGAAACAAAGCGAAAGATAAGAACTGTATCCCTTCTGGGGCAAAAGATTGATAAATGAAATAAGCAAGCCCCATTCCGAGTGCAAATGGAATAATGATACTTGCATGGCTAATGACAACTGCATCGTGGGCTTTATTTTTCAAAACCTTTAGATCGAGTTCCATTCCAATTACAAACATAAAAAGAATCAAACCTATCTGGCTTAAAAACTGTAAGTTACCAATTGACTCAGCTGGAAAAAGTGCTCCAGAAAATACAGGAAAATAGTAACCAACCAAAGATGGACCTAACACAATACCTGCAATTATCTCACCGATTACAGAAGGTTGTCCAATTTTCATAAAGAGCCAACCAAACAAACGTGCAGTAAGAATTATGGTAATTATTTGTGCCAATAAAATCGCAAGAGGGTGCTTAATATTATGCATCATTGCATGAACAAATTCGAGCCAATGACTTTTTAAGTTTTCGGGCATAATTATTTCCCTTCCTTGTTCTAAATCAATACCATGCAGTGTAATCCAATACATTAAAGCAGAGAATCCACCAATAATTGCAATGTAAAAGAAACCATTTTTGAAAGCTTTCATACTTTTTCTGTTTTGATAAAATAAAATACAAATCCAGCAACACTTCTTAATCCTAAATTGACAGACTTATCGGCTGAAAAGGTGGTGTAAAATCCAGTTTCAAAAAACAATCCTGCATTTTGAAATGGAAAAGGAAATGCTTCAACTCCTAAAGGTGTAACAAATCCGTATCTGTTTAATTGGTTGGGTGTAAAATTCCATTCAGTTCTAGCTCCGATTCCAAAGTGCAATCTAACTTTATCATATTGAACGATTCGAAACATTGCAGAAGCTTCATTGATCACGAATCCTGCTGAAGGGTTTCTGTACAAATTAGCTTTTGTAACTCTAATATCTGCAAATAGAAAGTTGTTTTTTGAAGTTCGAATTCCTAAACCAGCTTCAACTCCAGTTGGATAAAATCCAATTCCTACACCAAAATTTTGAGCACTAAGGTTGAAACAAAACGATGTTAGCATTAGAAATAAACTGAAACTTTTAAAAGCCATGAATGCATTATTTTTTGCAAAGATGGTAATGAATTCTCATTTTTATTTGTCACCCAATCGATAATGAAATGAAGCTGACAAAAATTGTAATGAAATTCAATTTCTACCAATTTTATGTTTGTTGAAATGAACTTTTTCACTAACTTAAACAAGAAAAAGCTATGATTTATAAAGATGAATGTTACAAAATGGTAGGAATTGCAATGGATGTCCATAGTGAATTGGGTTCCGGTTTTTCAGAAGTAATCTATAAAGATGCTCTGGAATTTGAGTTTAACCAGCGTTTTATTGGTTACGAAAGAGAGAAAATGTATGATGTAAATTACAAAGGAGTTATTTTACCACACAAGTTTTTTGCTGACTTGGTTGTTTATGATTCAATTATTCTTGAAATCAAAGCAGTTAAAAAGATTGATGACAAGCATATCGGACAAACACTTAATTATTTAAAAGCATCTGGTTTAAGTTTTGGATTGGTCATTAATTTCGGCGCACCAAGCCTTGAATATCGGCGGGTTGTTTTGTAGTTTAAAAATGGTTTTTGACACGAATTACGTTGATTTGCACGAATTAAAGATTTTGAGAAGTTAAATTGTTTAAAATTGGAAATGTATTTTGACACGAATTACGTTGATTTGCACGAATTAAAGATTTTGAGAAGTTAAATTGTTTAAAATTGGAAATGTATTTTGTCACGAATTACGTTGATTATCACGAATTAAAGATTTTGAGAAGTTCAATTGTTTAGAATTGGAAATGTATTTTGACACGAATTACGTTGATTTGCACGAATTAAAGATTTTGAAAAGTTCAATTGTTTAAAATTGGAAATGTATTTTGACACGAATTACGTTGATTTGCACGAATTAAAGATTTTGAGAAGTTCAATTGTTTAAAGTTGGAAATGTATTTTGACACGAATTACGTTGATTTGCACGAATTAAAGATTTTGAGAAGTTCAATTGTTTAAAATTGGAAATATATTTTGACACGAATTACGTTGATTTGCACGAATTAAAGATTTTGAAAAGTTCAATTGTTTAAAATTGGAAATGTATTTTGACACGAATTACGTTGATTTGCATGAATTAAAGTTTTTGAGAAGTTCAATTGTTTAAAATTGGAAATGTATTTTGACACGAATTACGTTGATTATCACGAATTAAAGATTTTGAGAAGTTCAATTGTTTAGAATTGGAAATAGTTTTTGACACGAATTACGTTGATTATCACGAATTAAAGATTTTGAGAAGTTTAATTGTTTAAAATTGGAAATGTATTTTGACACGAATTACGTTGATTTGCACGAATTAAAGATTTTGAGAAGTTCAATTGTTTAAAATTGGAAATGTATTTTGATACGAATTACGTTGATTATCACGAATTAAAGATTTTGAGAAGTTCAATTGTTTAGAATTGGAAATGTATTTTGACACGAATTACGTTGATTAGCACGAATTGAAGAGGATTAATAATTCGTGAAAATTTGTGTAATTCGTGACAAGATAAAAGCTAATTACACCCTCTAAATTTTAACTTTAAGAATGAAGTCTGTTCGATAAACTTCGCTAAGTACATACTTTTTTTGAGAATCAGATTCATGTGGTATTTTCACTAAAATTTGATCGTAAGTAAAGGATAAAATAGAATTAGTAGCTATCATTTCCTTTTTATTTATTTGAACAAATTCAGTAGGAGGAAGTAGCTGCTTTAGTTTTTCAAAAGAAATGTTTTTGAGTACTAATGTACTGCCATCTGTTAATCGAGCGTCTTTGTCACGACTGTCTATTTCTGAAGTTGAAATTGAAAAAAGTTGGTCAAAGAAAATAATTGATTTTCCTTTATTGGTATTGATTTGAAACGATTTTTGAATTGATTTTTTTGAGACATGTAACTGTCTTATTTTTAATATAGCTTGTTGTAAACGTTCGATTTTAACAGGTTTTCTTACGTAATCAACAGCATTCAAATCATAAGCATCGGCAGCAAATTCCGAATAGGCGGTTGTAAAAATTACAGGTTTATCACCAATTTCTTTTGCGACTTCCAAACCATTTACTTCAGGCATTTCAATATCCAAAATACAAAAATCGAATTCGTATTTTTCGAACTCAGAAAGAAATAGATTCGGATTATTAAAAGCCTTTACAACTTCAATATCAGGTATTTGCTCACAAACCAATTTCAAGAATGATAAAGCCAATAACTCATCATCTAATAGCAAGCATTTTAGCTTTGTGTTCAAGTAGATTAATTTTTAAATGTGCAATGTAAACATCTCCTTCTGTAAATCGTTCGAGCTTAAAGTTTTCTTTATAAATAATGCGCAAACGCTGCTCTAAAGTTTCAGAACCAATTCCACTTTTTTCCTTCTTTAAAGGTTCTTTTGGTGAAATCTTATTCGATACAGTCATGTAAAACACATTATCATTGAACTCAAAAACGATTGAAATAAATGCATCTGGATTCTGTAAATCGGCATGTTTAAATGCATTTTCAATGAGGTCAATAGAAATCAAAGGGGCTAAAAGGCGTTGTTCATATAAAAGCTCGGAAGGTGCAATCTTTGTCTTTACCTTGAGTTCAAACAATGGACTAACTTTTATTTTATTTATTTCAATTAAATTCAAAGCAAATTCAATCTCGTCTTTGGGTGTCACAAACTTTTTTTGACTTTCGTAAAGAATATAATCTAAAACGTTTGCAAGTTTATCTAAAGCAAAATAAGTCTGATAAGCATGTGATTGAATTGAATTCAAAATATTCTTAAACAAATGAGGATTCAATTTTGACTGCAACGTTTCTAATTGAAGTGAATTTATTTTGGTTTCAAGGATTTGAAATTGCAATTCAGTTTCTTTTTTCGATTTATTAGCCTGAAGCAACTTGATAGAGATAAAAACCAAACTTGCTAACAAACAAAAAACTAAAATAACTAAGATTAAAAGAAAACTGTTGGCTGATTGATTCACACGCATTATTTAAAATTCAAAATTAAACGATTATTTGACTTTAATGACTTTTCAAACTAATCATTCTATTTTTAGAAAAAAAAATCATTACAGGCAACCCTTTGATTTTAGCTTTTGTATTTGGAGTAA
>JBILQY010000245.1:0-4506 GCA_044372955.1 Crocinitomicaceae bacterium
TTTGTCTTTTAAAAATGGCAAGATTTTCTCTATGCGCCACCCAAGACAGATTGCTCCCGATTTAAAATTGATTGCTTCCAGAAATTAGTTCGGTTTTATAAAAGCATTTTAGAAAGATTGAACTTTAAAATACTGCTCTAATTTAAAATTGCGAGGAAACAAAAACTAACCTAATGATTTACAGCATGATACACTCTTCAAGTTTGGCTAACAATCTCGACAAATCTAACTTCTAAACCGATTTGGAGAAGGTATTGAATTGAAGGAAATCAGACAAAAAAAAAAAAAAAAACAGAATGAAAATGAGGTAAAACAAAAACGAGAATGATGCTATCGCTCTCATTCTCGTTTTGTTTTTGTGACCTTGTTAGGATTCAAACCTAAAACCTCCTGAGCCGTAATCAGGTGCGCTATTCAGTTGCGCCACAAGGCCGTTTTCGTTATTTCTAAACCTTAGCTTAAAAGTTTGCGAGTGCAAAGATAGTTAATTTCGTTTTATCTTTCCAAATGAAAAATTAATTATTTTGTAATTGCAATTAACTAACTGAATATCTGATAATTAATTTCAACTGTAATTGATTACAATCCATTCAACCACATCATCGTATCTACATTGTCTGCATAATCCGATAAACTTGGGCATTGAGCTGTTCCAAATGGTAAATAATCATGACCAACCACGCATTGAAGTGCATCTTTGTGTGTTTCGAGGTACGATTTAATTTCTTCTTGAGTAGAATAAGTGTGATAATGCAACATCGCAAGTGGTGAAAATAATTGTTCACTTTCTTTTAAAAGCAAGAAATTATTGTCTAAAAAAGACTCCAAGTTCAGTAAATGAATTGTTTTGTTGTAGTCATAATTATTGCCGTATTTTTTGTTGTTAATTATTTCTCCTAAGTCAACAATTGCCTCAAAAAAACGATTCAGATCAAAATCTTTCGGAATCAAAAGGTGCGTTACATTGCGACAACCTCTTCCGAAATAATTCAAAATATCTTCACCCAAAGCTTTTAATTCTGCTTTCGATTCTGTTCCATCTAATACGGCAATGGAAGTGCGATTGTGACGAAATAAATGAGGGTATTTAGAAAAATAACTTTCAAAATTCACCAAACTGTTATTACTACCTGTCGCAATCACAGCATCAAAACCGCTTAAATTTCTATCTGAAAAAGAAATAGATGCTTTCAACTCTGGAGCAAAATGCAACAAGTAATTCACTAATAGCGGTAATAACTTGTTATCCTCCGAACTTTGTTTGCATTGCACTTTATTACCTGAAAGTAAAACACAAAGAAAATCATGAAATCCGACAAGTGGAATATTACCTGCCATAATAACTGCTACAACTTTCGGATTTTCCGTGAATTCATACTTACTTGCCCACGCGGATAATTGATCTTCCGTAAGCCAATTCCCGAGATTGAGAAGTGCGTTTCTCACGGAGGCTTCAGTGAACCAACCATTGTGATGAACTTGACGTTCAATTGCCAATTCTACTGCCAAAAATTCGTCTTCAGTTACACCACAACTAAATCCAGGCCAAGCCAATTTTGAACCATGAATTCGCATTAAATTACCCAAATGGTGAAATGCTACAATTACTTCTTCTTTTTTCACAGCACAAAGGTAAGTAGCAAGATTGAACAAGAATGAAGAATTTTCTCTGAAATGAACAAAACAATCCACTAAGCGTTCTTATATTTGCAAAAAAATAATAGTTTCAAAAAATGGCAATTACAATTACTGACGAATGTATCAACTGTGGGGCTTGTGAGCCGGAATGTCCAAATAACGCTATTTACGAAGGTGGTGCAGAGTGGAAATATTCTGATGGAACCACTCTAAAAGGAATTATTACAACCTTAAACGGAGACGAAATTTTAGCAGATCATTCTTTTGAACCTGTAAATATGGACGTTTATTTTATTGCCCATGAAAAATGTACAGAATGTGTTGGATTCCATGACGAACCTCAATGTGCTGCTGTTTGTCCTGTTGATTGTTGCGTTGACGATCCTGAATACAGAGAATCAGAAGACGAATTATTGGCGAAGAAAAATTTCATGCACTTATAATTTCTTTTCTTCCCGAATTAAGAAATTACCTCTTTTACTTCTTTTATTTTTTGTTCTAATTGGTTCATTTGCAGCTGTTGCTCAAAATGAAGACTCTATTCTTTTTTCCCGAAGTAACTACGCTGTCAAAAACGTAAATGTTTATTTCGTTCCTGTCGATGTGAACGTTGACAAAAGTTTTCAAAAGAACATTGAAAAAACATTTTTAAAAAGTAATATTTATTTAAACACCTACGTTCTTCCAGTATATCGACGAGAAAAGGATATTGAAACCGATTTATGGTCAAATCCACCGGCAGATAGCATGCGTTATTCGCGCGAAATGAAAGGATTTCGTGATGATTACTTCAAAAATTTTCCAAGTAAAGATCCAAACGCCATTTACTTTTTTATCATCAAAGGTTTTAATAACGAGAATTTAAGGGCTTATTCTGTTCCGACGAAAGGAATGATTTTTATTAAAAACAAAAAGGATTCTACTTTCGTTAAAACAATATCTTACCACATTGGTGCTTCTTTCGGTTTGCAACAATCACTCGATTCTACCAATATCATGTTTCCCGAAAAAGGGCAAGAATTAAATTGGGAACAATGCTTGCAACTTCGTAAAAACCCACTTTCATTATCACTTTTTGACGATTATGAATTTGTTCGAACCAACAATGGACTCAATGCTTATTATTTTTGGAAAGAGGACAAGGATGGCTTCATTGAAGTAGATAGTCTAAATCCTGCTAGTCGAATTTTACGACCTTTCAAACGAAATTATTTATTGTTTTATGTAAAAATCGACAATGTTTTCTTCAATCCTTTATTTAAAATTTACGGAAAAACGTTTTGCTTAATGCACGTTTTAGCTGTTGTTTTAGCTATAATTTTAGTTTTCATCATTCGGCGTAAAGTCAATAAGCGATTGGTGGAAAAAAAGGGATTTTTCAAGCGACAATCGCTCCGAAGTTTAAAGTGGTTTGCTTGGATTTCTTCAATTGCATTGGTCTATTCTGCGTTTTGGTTGGTCGATTGGTATTATCAAAACAGCGTTTTAAAAACACATCGTTTAAAGGATTTCAAAGGGTATTCAATAACTGAACTGTTTGCTAAAATGAACAACAAGGATTTATTTGCAAAAGAATACAACAAAACAGTTTCGAGTTATATTTTCCAACGCCGCAATAAAGATTGGTACGTTTTTAAACGCGACAAAGTACTTTATTTCGACATTCAAAAAATAGAAGATTCTTTCAAAGCAAAATTGATAAGTTCAAGTAACCGTTTAGAATTGACGACCAAAGATTTAGTGCACAGTGCAAAAAGTCATTATTTAGTCTTTAGGTACAAAGACAGCACCGGCGCTATCGTCAATGAACGGGTTTACAATCATTTAGGTGTAGATTTAACAAAGCGCTTCAAAATGGTTGATCCAGCAAAACGTATTTTGGTTTTCGTTAATGGGTATCGACCAGTGTCAATAAGTAACTCGCTTGAACAAAACTTGAGTGATATTCAAAATAAAGGTACTGAGTACCCGAACTCAAAAAATTATCTGTATAGTTATGACCGTTATAACTACTGGCGACCTTGGAATGCAATCGACTTATTGTTTCAAAATCGCATCAACCCCGGAGAAGTTTGGTATGCAGATGGTCATCATTCAGTTTCAACGTCCAATCATGGCTCCTTGGTAAATTTTACTAGTTCATCTGGAATTTACCCAAAACCTTGTAAATCAAAGAAAAAACACAAGTGTTACCAAACTACAATCGCTGGAAATAAGAAAGTTAGAACCTTGGATTTATTGGCTACAAATCCGAATAGTGATGGTTTTAAATTACGAAAAGAAAGAGGCAGAATTGCGGGTAAAAACTTAAATCAAATTCTAAATGAATTGCCCAATCAATCCAAAAATGACACCTTGTATATCGTTTCGCACAGTATGGGTTATGCCTATTCTCTTGGGATTATTGAGGTACTTCGTGGTAAAATACAATTTGGTGCGTGCTACATTCTTGCACCTGAAAATGCATCTTCGGGTAAAATCGTACAAAGCGAATGGCGCGAAGTTTGGCAATATGGGTCAAAGCTTACAGGAGCTGGTAAAAACAAACCTTGTCAGCAAGATGGTGTTGCACCACAAGTTAGCGTAAAAGGTTTAAACAAAAACAATCGCGTCTATTTCCCAAAAAGTCAAGAACACAAAATGGGTTATTTCCAAAGTCATTTTGTAGGTTACTACACTTGGATTTTAGACATTCCAAAAGGCGAAAAGGGACACGTTCAAGGACGATGAATTGTAATTGTTTTTTATTATTATCCGTTACTTTCCCTCAATACTTCGTTAAGTAATCAAGCGGCGATTTTACCATAATCAAGGAGTTCAAGTGCTTTAGCTTTATTTTTTGCAAGGTTTGGGTTAATTCCGAACGTT
>JBILQY010000383.1:0-3107 GCA_044372955.1 Crocinitomicaceae bacterium
TTTTATCAAAGCCGTTGAGAAAAGTTATGACCATATTGTTTTCTATCTCTCCTCAAAAAAGGATTTATCTCAAATATCGCTTCTGATATTTGACACAAAAGGAAAAATACTGTTTGAAGAAAGAATTGAATTGGGAAAAGGCGAAACAAGTTTTCATTTAACTACACCTCAAGTTTTGCCTCTATTTTATTGTGAACTATTCAGCAAAGGGAAATCAATCTCAAACAAACAATTCGTAATTGACATAAATGCTTTTGAAAGCACGAACCCTTCACCGAAAAACCGTTCACTGAATCAAATTAGAAAACTGATTGAAAACGGAAATTTTTCGTCTCCAAAAATCATTGAATACTTAAACACGATATACAAACAAAGAGCAACGAAAAAAATTGCAACAGCAAGTTCAAAAAGTGATGAAGAAAAACAGGAGGAATTCGTTACTGAAGAAGAAAGCGATTTGCTTTATTTGAGCTATGAGGAAATTCAAGAAAGAATAAAACACTTTGATGAAATAAAAAAAGGGAAAGGCTACATTGAATATAAAAGTGTCCGCCTTTGGGACAGTATCTTTTCATATTTAAAGGAGAGCAAGGAAAAAGAAGAGCAATCAAAAATAGACGAAGAGGAAACCGAAGACATCAATAAATCAAGTGGAAGAGTTGTAACGGACGAAAAGAAGCCTAAAAGAGAAATTTCAAAATCAACTCACGAAAGAATGAAGGAAAAGGTTGAGAAATTTCTTATTAGCTACTGTGAAATATTAGAATCAAAAATTAATAATCCCAAAGCAGAGAAGCCAACATTGATAGATTTATCAATGTTCTTAATCATATTGGAAATTCTGCTTCACCTATTGAGCCACAAGGAAAAGGTTGAAGGAAAAGAAAATGAAGAACACATATTGAGAATCCGTTTTTCTAAAACTCATTATTCGTGGAGTGATTTTCTGAATACAATTTTAAATTATCTCTGTACAAGAAAATGGCATATAAAACAACTATTAGTGCATTGTCATTATTTACAGCAGTAAACAGAGGTTATGACATTAACAAAGTTACCGTTTGGAGACAACTTGGATTATTAAACGCAAAGTTGTGTTTGAACGATGACAACACGATTTACAAAGATATTGATGATGTCCTTTTATTTGTTCCACAAGATACAAGAGAAGAATTTGGAGATTCATATTTGCAGGAGGAACTTAATGAAAGTTTAAGTATCGTCAACAAAAATAGATTGGATAAAGAATTTTATTTGCATCCAGAGGACGGAGTAACTTTTATTGAGAAGGTAATCAGTAATGCAAATGACAAGTCAAAAAAATATTTAAAACTTTTTAACACAGGTTATGAGTGGGACGATGAAATTGACGATCATTGGAATGGAAAAGTATATTCAGAAAAAGAAGCAAAATGGTTAAGATCAAGAAAGTAATAAAATCCCCGAATTAAATTGCAAACAAAATTATAAACCGCAAAACCAAATGAGCCAATTTTAAGCCAATTTTAAAATTGAATTCATACATTAGTGTACTAGAATAAATGAATACATTTTCAAACATAAAAGAATTAGTTTCTGCTCTCAACCGAGAGCAGAAATTGCTTAGTGAAATGTTTAAGAAGCGGAAATTCGCTTCTTATAAATATGAGTATGCTCTTGATTTGGTTGAAAATGATGACAACAGAATTCAATATCTTTTAAGCCGTTCGGCAATACGTCAAAATGGTAATAATCTTGAAATTGATGACGCGTTTCTACAGTTCTTTGAACTGGTTTTAGATGCCAATGAAGAAATAAACACTTCCTATATTAATGACAATCTTGAAAAAGTAAAACAAAATATTGATTACTACTTTAACGAACCAAATGAGCAAAGAAAATATGAGTATTTGCGAACAGTCAAAAATACTCTAAGAAAATTGGGCACAATTACTTTAAGAAATGTAGTTGACCTGAAGCGAAACATTGACAACACTTTCAAAAACGAGCCGACCTTTAAAATCAAACGATCAAAACTTATAAATCTTGACAATAAACGAAAAGACATAACGAAACTCATTGCACAAACGGAAAATCTCATAGCTGAAGATGATGTTACATTTTTCAATATGGCAACAGATGAGGAATTAAAAAGAGTAATTGTTCTACTCAAAATCCAATTAGGAAAATGCACTCATAACTTAATAGAAATTGAAAGACAGATTATTGATTTCTTAAACCAAATCCAGCATCAAAGTAATGTAATAGAAAAATTGCGTTTGATAAAATATTTGAAAGACCAATTTATTCTTGAAACCACAACTGATTTTAAATCAATTTTAACTCAGACAAATTCCGTCATATTTGAACCTAAACCTTCATATCCGGTTAAACTATCTCTTGAATATTTGCAATCTGACGAAGAAGCATTTGCAAGCATTCTGAAGATTGCTAAACGTGTAAAAGCAGGAGTAAGCTTAAAGCGACCTGTTGCTGAAAAAATTTCAAGTGAGTATTTGGAAACACAAATAGAAGAAGAAATTCAAATCAATCTTGAAGAAGTAAAAAATGGATTTGTAGCATCCAGTTACAACCTTTTTGATTTCTTAATGAATTACAATTTTGCCAAAGAAGTTTTATTTGAAGAACGTGTTACAATTTATTGCCAGTTGATTTCACAGTATGAAAACGTTTTTGAAATAACTGACAAGTATGAGGAGAGAAAAGAAATTGAATTCGCAATGGTTTACCCTAAATAGAAAAAAATGAAAGTTCCAATCCAAACAGCCGACATATTTAAAATCCTAAGCAAAGGACAATTCATTAATTCAAACAGCTCCGCAAAAGGCCTAAGTGACTTATATAAAGTAATTGAAGATGAAGAAAACTTTGAAATTCTATATGATTATTTCAAAAATATAAATTTCACCTTGGAAAAAGGTGACGAATATTACTATTTCAGCAGACCTGAAAACAAAGTTGACCTTGAAACCAAGATTGAAACGGCTTTCAGATGGATTGACATAATTGACTTCCTTAAGACATATGACAACTCCTTCAACTCGGGCTATCGCTTTTCTCCTTCAGACATTCTTGTAAAAATTAAAATTGATGCCGAGTTAGAAACA
>JBILQY010000386.1:0-3073 GCA_044372955.1 Crocinitomicaceae bacterium
TATCTGAACGGTCAAAAACTCTAAGAAGTCCGTTGTGCATGGCTAAACCAGCTCTCAAAATCGTCGCTAAAACAGGTTCGTCGCTAATAACTGTTTCATCAGAGATTCCCAAAGGAGTTTGAACAGCTACTGATTTAGTATTCATTTTTTTAGATAATTCGTACCCTAAAATTTCAGCAATTCGTTCCATATTAAAACGAAAACGCATTGGGTCTTTTTGAATTTGTTCGTCTCTAATTTCAGCAATGAAATTATTGAAAATCGAATGTTGTTGCGATAGATTAACGACCATGATTTTTATTTGGTTAAAGATAAACAGAAAATCAAACCCTGAACTTTAGTTGAAGGAACTTTCCTAAAAATTGAGCTTATTTTAGTAAAAATTCTAAATTCGTTGCATGAAAGAAGTCCAAACTATTCCGAATCGAAAAATTGTTATTCTAATAATAGTAGCTGCATTAGGTTATTTTGTCGACATCTATGATTTAGTGTTGTTTGGAGTTGTGAAAGCTGAAAGTCTTAATCAAATTATGCTTGGTGCTTCTGATGAACTAAAGGCATCTACAGGAAAATACCTATTCAATATGCAGATGCTTGGAATGCTAATTGGTGGTTTACTTTGGGGTGTCATTGGTGATAAAAAAGGGAGATTAAAAGTACTTTTTGGTTCAATATTATTGTACTCTTTAGCGAATATCGTAAATGCTTTTGTAACTGATGTAACCACTTATTCGATTGTCCGAGTGATTGCTGGGATTGGTTTAGCCGGTGAATTAGGAGCAGGAATAACACTTGTTTCGGAAATGATGTCAAAAGAAAAACGAGGTTATGGCACAATGATTATTGTCACTTTTGGCGCATTGGGTGCAGTAGTTGCTTCTTTAGTTGGTTCGGAAGGAACATTTATTGCAAAGTTGTTACTCGATTTAACTGGAATTACGTTCGCTAATTGGCAAGTGGCCTACATTGTAGGTGGTTTGATGGGACTATTTCTATTGCTCTTGCGTGTTGGAACAATTGAATCCGATTTTTTTAAGAATGTTAAAAACGAGGGTCATATTAAGAAAGGAGATTTAAAATTGATTTTTTTTAATCGTGAGAATTTCATCAAATACATCCATTGCATTTTAATTGGAATTCCAATTTGGTATATCATTGGTCTATTAATAATGAACTCGAAAGACAATTTCGGTCCTTTGTTAGGAATTCAAGATATTGAAAATGGAAAGGCTGTAATGTATGCCTATATCGGTCTTTCTTTCGGTGATTTATTGTCAGGAATTTTAAGTCAAATCTTGCGAAGTCGAAAAATAGTTGTTGGAATTTATTTAGGTTTCACATTGATTTTAACTATTTCATTTCTATTTTTCTCCAGAGGAATAAGCAAAGAATCCTATTACATTTTCTGTTTCCTTCTTGGAACTGGAACGGGTTATTGGGCTATTTTCGTAACGATTGCAGCTGAACAATTTGGAACGAACATTCGTTCAACGGCGGCAAACACAATTCCAAATTTCGTACGTGGCTCGGTAAACATTATTGTTTTATTGTTTGCTTTTTTAGTTTCCATGAGCGTATCTGATGATTGGTCGGCATTGATAGTTGGACTTATTTTCATTGGATTGGCTTTTTACAGCATATCTCGCCTAAAAGAAACATTTGGAAAGGATTTGAATTACATCGAAGAGGTTTCTTAAACGAAATTTAGCTTTATATTTGCATTCAATTTTCTGCTTTTCAGGCAATATTTATAATTGAAGCCTTGCGAAAATAGAAAAGTAAAAATGCCCACGTGGTGAAATTGGTAGACATGCCATCTTGAGGGGGTGGTGCCATTAGGTGTGCTGGTTCGAATCCAGTCGTGGGCACGAAAAAAGTCTGGCACGTAGTGCTGGACTTTTTAGTTTTTAGACAAATCCAAATCCCATTTGAGATTTGGTAAAACTAAAAATGTCCATTGCTTCGTAGAAGCACAGACTTTATGCTCGGGTAAGACCAATCTTAAGGTTCTTGAAAAAAATCCAGTCGTGGGCACGAAAGAAGTCTGGCACATTGTGCTGGACTTCTTTAGTTTTCAGACAAATCCAAATCCCATTTGAGATTTGGCAAAACTAAAAATGTCCATTGCTTCGTAGAAACACAGACTTTATGCTCGGGTAAGACCAATCTTAAGGTTCTTGAAAAAAATCCAGTCGTGGGCACGAAAGAAGTCTGGCACTTAGTGCTGGACTTTTTAGTTTTCAGACAAATCCAAATTTTATACTGACCTTAAATTAAAACAGGTTTAAAGTTTGACACTTTAATTTTTGTAAATTTGAAACTGAATTTTAAACCGATTTAATTTCTAATTCAAAAAAATATTCTATGAAAATCACTTATTTTTTTATTTCCATTTTGCTTTTAGCAAGTTGTGGTGCTGAGAATTCTTCTAAAAAGGATGGTAAATTAGTTTCAACAGTTGTGGCAAATGACGAAAATGAAGCTGAATTAAAAAAAGAATTGTCTGCTGTTGAGAGAGAAGAACAAGAACGTTTGGAAAACGAAGCAAGTGCTTTAACAACGATGGAGTTTGATAAATTGGAACACGATTTTGGTAAAGTGAAAGAAGATTCAGACAATAAAACGGTTTTTTATGTTAAAAATACGGGTAAAAAACCATTGATTATTGAGGGTGTATCAGCTAGTTGTGGTTGTACAACACCATCAAAACCTGAACAACCGATTCAGCCAGGAAAAAAAGATAAAATTGAAGTTGTTTTTCACCCAAAAATTGGGCAACTAAAAGAACAAAACAAAACAGTAACAGTCACTGCCAATACAGATTCTAAAATGGTAGTTTTGAATGTGAAAGCATTCGTTGAAGAAAAAAATAACAAATGAAAATACACGTTTTAAATACTGGGTTTTTTAAATTAGATGGTGGCGCCATGTTTGGAGTTGTGCCAAAAACGCTTTGGCAAAAAACCAATCCTGCTGATGAAAACAATATGTGCTCTTGGGCAATGCGATCACTTTTAATAGAAGATGGAAATCGTTTGATATTGATTGACGCAGGAATTGGTGACAAACAAAG